>DASTBJ010000767.1:0-7548 GCA_035712125.1 Terriglobia bacterium | reverse complement strand
GGAAGCAATATCGGCAATGGTCCGACGATCTGGACCACGCTTGTGCCCGCGTTCGTGGCCACAGGCGCGCTGCTGGCACTCTGGCTTGTTCTTGAATTCATCGGAGGTTCCAACGAAGCGATCACGATTGATCGCGACGTTGCTGCCGGCATCAGGCTGGCGGCCTTCCTTTGTTGTGCCGGAGCGATCCTGGGTCGCGCCATGGCCGGAGACTGGTCCGATTGGGATAGCACATTCCGGGAATTCGTGAGGCTTTCCTTACCCGCTCTCGTGCTGATGCCCGCCATGGTACTGATGAACCGCCGCTATGCTCCAACGCCTCAAGTGCCCCGGCCTGAGCCAGCCAGGTGCGGACTGACCCCAGCTCTTGTAATGCTGGGTCTGACGGCGATCTACCTTGTTTACCTGGGTGTTCCTTACGTGGCTCCTGCAAGCGCACACCTCTGATGAGTATGCTGGGCGTATGTGACAGGCTGCCGACTGCAACCGGGCAGGGAATACATCCGCTGCGTGCGGGCTCGCAGCTAAAACCGGCAGAGTTTTCTTTGATCCGGCGGCAACTCCTGTTGAGGCACTGCAAATGGGATCCTCAGGTGGGAGACGTATCGACTCTGGCGACGTTCCCCTTGCTTATCAAGAAGAGCCGCTGGAGCGAACTTGAAACCTTTGCAGAACAATTGACGTCGGAACTGTTTGAAGCTGAGCACGAATTGCTGGGCCGCGAAGACCTCTATGGATTGCTGGCGATTCCGCGCTCCCTTCGACGCGTTCTTCGCCAGGCGCGACAAGCTCGGCCGACACCGTGTCCCGCCCGAGTGATGCGATTCGACTTTCACTGGACGAAATCGGGATGGCAGATCTCCGAGGTGAATGCGGATGTTCCCGGAGGGTTCAGTGAAGCTTCGGAGTTCACGCGCCTGATGGCTGCGGCGGTCACAGGTACTGCAGTACTGGGGAATCCGACTGAACTTCTGGTTTCCAGAATTGCGCACGCGGCGGCCCGTCAGCCTGTCGCCCTGCTTGCGGCTCCCGGTTTCATGGAAGACCTGCAGGTGATTTCGTATCTCGCCCGCAGCTTGCACGAGCGCGGCACGCAGGCCTGGCTTGCGAGACCGCAGCAGCTTGAGTGGCGGCAGGATCTTGCCTTCCTGGACGGGTGTCCGGTTGGAGCAATCGTTCGGTTCTACCAGTCGGAGTGGCTTGCCCAGTTGCCACGGCGCTGCCTGTGGCCGCGCCTCTTTGTGGGAGGCCGGACACCTGTGAGCAATCCCGTGCACTGTATCTTCGGTGAGAGCAAACGGTTCCCGCTGGCGTGGAATCTTATCCGCACGGAGCTTCCGACGTGGCAACGTCTTCTTCCGGAGACACGTGATCCCCGCGAAGCACCGTGGCGGAAGGACGAATCCTGGCTGATCAAGACAGCCTGGTGCAATACCGGAGATACCGTCAGTGCTCGTGGGTGGATCGAGGCGCGAGAGTGGCGTCGCGCCTTCTGGAGCGCGACACTCACCCCGGGCCAATGGATTGCGCAGCACAGATTCGAGCCGGTCCCCGTCGAAAGCCCGATCGGAAGCGTTTACCCGTGCATCGGCGTCTACACGATCGACGGGCGCGCGTGCGGAGCGTACAGCCGGATCTCAACGACCCGTGTGGTCGATCATCGCGCCATTGACGTCGCACTTTTGTTAACGGAGAACGACGATGGATCCTGAAACCGTCTTTCGAGAGTGGGCCGTGGAGTGTGTTTGGTCCCCCTGGGTCAAGCCAGTGCTTTTCGCTCATCTCACATCCGACATCATTTTCAGAGCTCTTGGAGATACGACGGGCGAGGCAATACACGCTGACGTCGCTGGTGTTCCCCGAGCAACGGGAACAACCGCCGTCGTTGTGGATTTGCCCGGCGCGTCAAGCATCACGACAGGACTCGCGCTGGTGGATCTGGGGTATCGGCCGATACCCGTCTATAACTCCGTACCCGTTCTCCTTCGAGAGTCGTCGGTTCCATCCCCGCCTGTCGCGTCAAATCCACCGCCGGATCCCGCACAGGCAAATCCGACTTCCGTGGCGTTGAACCCTCCAAGTGAGGTCGTACGAGGACCGAGAACGGTCGTCGACATGTTTCCGATCGTGCGTCAGCTTGTGCATATTGCGCAGAGTGAATCGCTGAGGAGGCTCTCCCTTCACGCGCCGCCGGCATTTCTTTTGGACAGTCGCCGGCGCGGCACCGGCTCGAGTTGCCTGCCTGGCGACTTCGACAATCGATCGATCAGCCTGCCTACCGACTTTCCGTCCGCGAACCTCCTGTTGGCCAACCGGATCCGGGATGTGATTGTCATTCAGGAGCAGCAGGGTGAACCGCAGCAGGATCTTGCGCACACACTTCGGCGCTGGCAGGAGGCGGGTATACGGATTTTTACCTTGATGCCCGGTCAGTCACCAGAGCCGATCGTCGTTTCACCTCCCCCAAGGTTCCGGCATCTCTGGTACGGGCTGCTTGCGCGAATGGGGCTTCGGCAGAATCCGCTCGGAGGATACGGAGGATTCTTACCCATAGCCTCCGCCGGTTAGGCGCATTCCGGTGAGTTCCATGCATGTCCGTGCACTCTCAGTCGACAGCCGAAAGGCTTTGCTGGTGCCTGAGTCCATCTCCCTGGAGGATCTCCGCGACGATGAGATTCTCGTGCGGATCACTCACTGCGGCTTGTGCCGCAGCGATCTGAACAGGCTCCGATTGGAGAAACCGACTTCAGGTTCGAGAATGGTTTTGGGGCACGAGATCGTGGGCGAGGTCGTACGGACCGGCCGAGCCGTGCGTGGGATGCATCCGGGTATCCGTGTGGGAGTTGGCTGGCAGTCTGGTTCCTGCGGAGACTGCGAGTGGTGCATGAAAGGAGAGCAGCACCTTTGCCTCGATCAGGAAGAGACGTGTATCGGGCGTTCCGGTGGTTTCGCCACGCATATTAAGGTGCAGTCGGGCTTTGCGGTTCCCGTCCCCAGCGAATTGGATTCCGCAGAAGCGGCTCCGCTGATGTGTGCGGGAATCACGGTGTTTTCACCCATCGTGAGACATGGGGTGAATGAAGAGAAGCGTGCGGCTGTCAATGGAATCGGCGGCCTGGGACACCTGGCGCTGCAGTTCCTGCGTGCAATGGGAAACTCGCCGGATGCATTTTCGAGTTCATCGGACAAGGAAGAAGACGCAGGATCTTTTGGGGCGGGTCGTTTCTTCCGGATGGAAGGCATCAGGACAGCGGAGCAAATGGCTTCGGTCTATGACTTCATTCTCTCGACCAGTCCTGGACTGTCGGATCTAACCGGGCTTGTTCGTATGCTCCGGCCGCGTGGAGTGCTGTGCCTGGTGGGTTTGCCGAGGACTCAGGTCACGTTTGCAGCTGACGAACTCATCGGATTTCAGAAGACCATCGAGGGAAGTCCGATCGGGAGCCCCGGTGCTATCGCGGAAATGTTCCGGGTAGCCGTCGACAAGCGAGTCAGACCGAAGATTGAATGCTTCCCGATGACGCAAGCGAACGCGGCCATGGAACGGCTCGCGGAAAATCGGATCCGTTACCGCGCGGTGCTGGTGCAGGATTTGGCGTAGGCGCGTCGTCTGTAATCGTCCTGTCTAGTCCGGCGCCGCTGCACGGTCGGCAAACACGAGCGCGCAATCCCGGCGAATGAGGCCCGCCGGAATCGTCGCATCCCCTTTCCGCAAGCGAGCAAGCATCTCCGTCTTCTCGCTTCCCGTGACCACCCAGAGAAGGCGGCGGGAGCGATCAAGGATGGGGCAGGTAAACGTCATGCGGCGCATTCCCTGATAAATCCGGCTCATCGCGACATCACGATCTTTCACTTCGAGAACGGGATCGCCGGGCATAAGCGAGGCGGTGTGGCCGTCCGAACCAAGTCCCAGATGGACAAGATCGAGCACGGGCGGCGCGCCGGCGCTTTCCCGAAGAATTGAAACGTAGCTCTCAGCGCCTTCCTGGAGATCGGGCAACTCCACCGGCATGGGATGAATCTGCGTTGGGCGCAGCGGAGCGTGGCCCAGGCCTTCACGCAAGAGAGTGAGATTTCGATCCGGACTTCCGGCGGGAGCCACACGCTCGTCCACCTGGAAGACGGATACATCCTCCCACGGGATTTCCTTGACGGCGAGCGCGCGCAGCATGCGCGCCGGTGTCTGGCCGCCGCTCAAAGCCAGGGTGAAGCAACCGCGCGCAGAGACTGCCGCCCGCGCTTCCGCAGCGATGAATTCAGCAGCTTGTTCGGCGACGGCGCCGGGGTCAGGAAGCACATAAACTTGCATGTCACCTCTCGAGGCACAGCAATGCTGTCGCATTGAAAGGCCATCTTCAAGATAAGATGCGGAGCGAGGCCTCAGAAGGACAAGGCATGGCAAGTACTCCGCATTCAGATGCGTTGGTGGTTTTCGGCGCAACAGGAGATCTCGCGTACAAGAAGATCTTCCCCGCCCTCCAGGCGTTGGTCTCGCGTCGCGATTTGAAGATACCAGTCATCGGCGTTGCGAGGTCGACCTGGAACCTTGAACGGCTCAAAGCTCGGGTAAGGGACAGCCTGGAGAAGCACGGAGGCGTTGACGAGGCCGCGTTCGCGCAGCTGTCGGCTTTGCTTCGGTATGTCGATGGGGACTACGAGGATCCGGGCACCTTTACGCGTTTACGAGAGTCGCTGAATGGATCTCACCCTCTGTATTACCTCGCCATACCGCCGAGCGCATTCAGCACAGTCGCACAAGGCCTGGCCCGGTCGGGCTGCGCCAGGAATGCACGCGTGGTTGTCGAAAAGCCATTTGGCCGGGATCTGGAATCTGCACGAGCATTGAACCGTATCCTTCTGGACCTCTTTAATGAGCAGGATATTTTCAGAATCGACCACTTTCTCGGCAAAGAGGCAGTCCAGAACATTCTCTACACACGGTTCGCAAATGCGCTGCTCGAACCCGTCTGGAACCGGACTTACATCCGCAGTGTGCAAGTCACGATGGCTGAGGCTTTCGATGTCCAGGGCCGGGGAAAATTCTATGAGGAAGCGGGAGCGATTCGGGACGTGCTCCAGAACCATCTCCTGCAGGTGCTGGCCTTTCTGGCGATGGATCCACCATTGGCTGTCGGGGACGATGCGGTACGCAACGAGAACGCTCGCATTCTCCGCGCTGTCCGCCCGCTTTCTTCCGCAGACATTGTTCGCGGGCAGTATAAGGGTTATCGGTCCGCAGACGGCGTCGCGCCCGATTCAACCGTGGAGACCTATGTCGCCGCGAGGTTCTTCGTCGACAACTGGCGCTGGGCGGGCGTGCCTTTCTACATTCGTGCCGGCAAGTCCCTCCCTGCCACGGTGACTGAAGTTGTGGCCGAGTTCCGGCGTGCGCCGCAGGAAACGTTCGGTGAAGACATCCCCGGCTCGCCTAATCGCTTAAGACTGCGCCTCAGCCCTGATGTCGAAATCGCGCTTGGTGTTCGAGTCAAGATGGCGGGCGAACGGATGGCGGGTGAAGACGTCGAGTTGATCGCGGCTCAACGACAACGCGTCGAGATGTCGCCTTACGAACGCCTGCTAGGCGACGCATTGGAGGGAGATCCCTCGCTCTTTGCGAGGCAGGACGCGATCGAAGCTCAATGGGCCATTGTCCAGCCGGTCCTCGGCAATGTGTCGCCCGTAAAGGTATATGAGCCGAGCACCTGGGGTCCCATCGAAGCAAACCAGCTGCTCCGGGCGTCCGATGCCTGGCTTGAGCCGAAATCGGAGAGAGGCACCTGATTCCCAGGAATTGGGTGCCTGACCCCGCTTTTCCCGTAGCGGAATCTGGCAGAGTCTTGCCTATGTTCCTTCCACTACCCTCCCGGAAAGCGATCGAAGGAATGCGATGAGCGCGCGTTTCTCGTCGACCGACAAACGCAGCGGCTGAATGAGATTATCCAGATCCGGATTCGCATTTCCTCCGCGATCGTAGTAGTCGATGACCGCGTCGAGAGTGGGCAGACTGCCGTCATGCATGTAAGGCGCGGTGCGCACGGCTTCCCGGAGAGTCGGGGTTTTGAACGCACCGCGATCCGCCGGGCCTTGAGTTACGGCAAACCGGCCGACATCGACTATCCTTTCATCTCGGAATGCGACGCCGGTGTTGTGAAATCGCTCATCAGTGAAATTTGGACCGGCATGACAAAACCAACAATTCGCCTTCCCAAGGAAGAGGCGCATGCCGCGCTGTTCCTGCTCGGAGAGCGCGGAAGACGCGCCATGTCTGAACCGGTCGAATCGCGAATCACCTGAACGGATCGTTCGGACATAGCTGGCGAGAGCGCGAGCGACATCATCCCACTGCGGCTCACGTTCAAAAGCCGCGGTGAAGTGGCGGCGATACGATGCGTCGCGCCGCAACATCGCAAGCACCGCTTCCGGAGTTGACGCCATCTCTCGTGGATCGAGCAAAGGCTGAACGACTTGCTCTTCGAGGGAAGCCGCACGGCCATCCCAGAAAGAGGATTTTCCATATGCGCGATTGATGATCGTCGGAACGTTGCGTTGTCCGGCAAGTTTATCGACGCCAACGGCCACGACGCGGCCGTCCGCAAAGGCGCGTGCCGGATCGTGACAAGTCACGCAGGCGATGGATCCGTCACGCGAAAGGCGGCGGTCGTGAAACAGCCGCCGCCCCAACGCGATCTTCGCAGGCGTCAGTCGATTGTCCGGAGGCGTGGGACGGTAAGCATCCAGGCCAAGCGGCGCCTTTGGATCCGATGCAGCCAGAGAGATGCTCAGTAATGTCACCGCCGCGAGCAGCGAAGCGAGTCCACTAAATGGACGCATAGCGCTACCGGGATTTCGCCTGGTCGTGAAACAGGTTCCGGACGACCCAGAGTTGTTCGGTTCGCGTCCTTCCGCCAAACACAATGCGTTGGCCGTCCGGAGAAATGCCAGGATTCGTGACTTCCTGCATCGTGACTCCTAACGGTTCCAGGCTGCCGCCGCCTGCAGGAATAACAAAAAGGCTTTTCGCGTCAGCGGTGACAATCAGCTTTCGGCTGTCGGGAGTCCAGCCGATCTCGGCGATCCATTTCCCGTCTAACCATTCGGATCGATGGAGTTCTCGAGGGACGCCGCCTTCGATTGGCAGGACAAAGAGTGCGCGCTTCGCTAGCTCAAGATTTCGGGTAAACGCCAGCGAGGTCCCGTCCGGCGATGCGATGAGGCCAAACAAGCCGGCGCCGGGCGACTTAACGTTGAAGAGTTCCGTCTCCTCGCCTGTATTCAAATGTCGCCGGATTAATCTGTGATCGCCATCGCCCCTGAGGGAGTAAAAAACGGATTTCCCATCGGCTGCTAGAGCCGCCGTCCAGATCGCCCATGGACCTTCGAACAGCAGCTTTACCTCGCCTGTCTTCACATCAATCTGACGAAAGCGCTTTCTCTGATTGTTGTCTACACCGTCGATCACAAGGAGCGACAGCCCATTCGGAAACCACTGCAAGGTCCGTGCGCCGTATGCTCCGGACCCGTTGATCGTTCCGACTTCAAGCTCCTCGC
>DASTBJ010000766.1:0-2283 GCA_035712125.1 Terriglobia bacterium | reverse complement strand
GAATCGATTCGGTAGGAGAAATCGGGGAAATTGGTCACCAATTTCCCCAATTTCTCCGATTTCAGGTCGTGTAATCGGCGTTGATGCGAATGTATTGTTCCGTTAAGTCGCAGGTCCACACGGTTGCAGTGCCCGGACCCGAATGAAGGGCTACACGGATCCGGACTTCCTTTGAGTTCAGCTTCTCGGATGCCAGCTTCAGGTCCCCATTCATCAACGGCACATCATCGATAAACAGTTCGACCTTTTCGCCCGCTACCTGGATACCTGAATTTCCAACCGCGCAGATCAGCCGTCCCCAGTTGGGATCGCAACCATAAATCGCCGTTTTCACCAGAGGCGACCGGGCGATCGTTCTTCCTATCTCCCTGGCTGCATCATCGCTGGGCGCCCCTTCGATGCGCAGTTCGACGAACTTGGTCGCGCCTTCGCCATCCCGGGCAATCGCTTTCGCCAGTGTCTGGCAGACTTCAGTAAGTTGAGCGGTGAAAATTTCGGGAGAAGGTGAAATGCCGGATGCACCGTTCGCAAGAACGGCGACCGTATCGTTCGTTGAGGTGTCGCCATCCACCGTGATCGAATGGAACGATCTATCGACTGCGTAGCGCAGCGCCTTGTCCAGGGTCGCAAAATCGACTTTCGCATCCGTGATGATGTAAGACAGCATCGTCGCCATGTTCGGGTGGATCATGCCGGAGCCCTTGGCAAAGCCGAGCAGGCGCACACCTCCCACAGATGCCGACGCAACTTTGGGGACGGTATCCGTCGTCATGATGGCACGCGAAAACGCCTCGGCGCCGCCGACGCTTAACGTGCGGACCAGGGAAGGAACTGCAGCGCGGATTTTGTCGACCGGCAAGGGGCGACCGATCACTCCGGTCGACGACAGGAATATCTCGAACGGCTTGCAGTGGAGTTGCGCGGCGATTTCCGCAGCGCAAGCTCTTGCGGCGTTCATGCCCGCCTCGCCGGTCACTGCGTTGGCATTGCCGGCGTTGACGAGGACCGCGCGAGTGGTATTCCCCGAGGCTCTCAGGTGCTCGCGAGTGACAAGGATCGGCGCAGCGGGAAACGCATTTTTCGTAAACACAACGGCTATCGTTGCGGGGCGGTCTGAATAGAGGAGTCCCAGATCCAGGCCACTTTTTCGGATGCCGGCGGCCGCTGCGGCAATCTTGAAGCCCTCGGGGGCTGCAAACTCCACTCTTATCGCCTCGTGGAGGGGCGGGGATGCGCTTCGTCAATCGTCATTGGCTTGCCGTCCAGACGGTAGCCGTTCAGTTGACGACGCGCCTTGTCGGCATCGGCAGCTGTCATCTCGACAAACGCGAAACCGTTACGCACCACGTTTACCGAGAGAACGCGCCCGACGTCCTTGAAAAGGTTCTCTACGGCTGCCGTCTTCGTGCTCTCCGATAGATTGCCAACTAAAAGTTTCTTTGTCGCAGTTGCTGTTGCCATATGCATACTTATGCTGTCCTACGAATAATTATTCATTACCGCCCCAGCGTCAAGCACTATTTTTCAAGTTGCCGTTCGGCTCCGGGTGTGGCATTAGATGCAGTCGGACTGTTGCTTCTAAAGATGGTGAGGAGGAGTGATGCGCAGATTATTGCCTTTGGTGCTGATGCTGGTCCTGGCGGTTCCCGTAGTTGGACAACTGCAGACGCCCGGCCCGGACAATTCCTTGAAGGTTGGTGAGGCGGCCCCTGACTTTACGATTCCGGCCCCTCCGGGCCAGCGTGGTGCGCCAGGTACCAGCCTCGCCCAGCTGACGAAAGAAAAGAACGTGCTGATCATGTTTTTCCCGGCTGCATTTTCTCCGGGCTGCACGACAGAGTTCACCCAGGCTGGGATTCACTACGACAAGTTCACCGCGCTGAATATCGAAATGATCGGGATTTCGCGCGACATGACGTGGTCGCTTGATGAGTTCAAGAAGAAGGTCGGCGCGAAGAACCTTTTCGCGAGCGATCTGGAGTACTCGATCGCGCCGAAGTATGGCGCTGCCAACGCGAGCCGCGGGACGCTTCGTTACTATTACCTGGTCGATACGACTGGAAAGATTGTCTGGAAGGACACATCCAACCGCGTCCTGGATACCGAAAAGCTCGTGGCCGACCTTGGCGCGGTGCTAAAGAAGTAGTTTTGAGTTGTGAGTAATGGGTTTGGGTAAGAGGTTGAGTAATGGGCTTTTGAGAAACCTCTTACCCACAACCCAAAACTCACAACTCAAAACTCTTCTACCAAAATCCGTCATTTCGAGCGCAGGTTTCGTTCTTC
>DASTBJ010000765.1:0-8424 GCA_035712125.1 Terriglobia bacterium | reverse complement strand
GACGTCACCTTTGCGATGAACGGAGAGTCCGCTGTATTGCGGGCTCCGATAGAGATCTGGAAGCCCGGCCTGATTCTTGAAAGGTCTGCCTCTGCGACGTTGGCCTGAAGACGGATGGGATCGGTTTGAGCGATTTTCAGGATCGACTGGCCCCGGCCGACGTGTTGCCCGAGACCGATCGGGCGCGCGGTAACGACTCCCGCGAGATGGGCGCGAATTTCCACGTGTCCATGGCTGCCATCCGCCGGGGGAGATGCGCTGTGGCTCGCATCGTAGCCCGCACGTGCTTCGGCCGAACGGACGCCGGCCTGTGCGGCAGCCACCTCCGATGTCATTTGCTGCCGCTTCCTCTCGGCGGCGGCGATCATGGCCGCTGCTTTGCGTACCATGGCCTGAGCGGAGCGCATCTCCGCTCTGGCCTGCTCGAGCCGAGCCTGGGCCTGCTGCGCCTTCGCGATGGCATTCGCGGCCATGGCAAAGTCACGCTGGTATTCCTCTGAAGAAATTGCGCGCTTGTCGAGAAGAGTCTTGTTGCGCGCGTTCTGCTGCTGCCAGAACTCTTTGTCGGCCTCGGCGCCGGCAATCATGGCCTCTGCATCGACAATCATGCTTTGCTTCGAGGCAAGGTCTGCCTCGGCGCTGACGAGTTCCTGACGTGCCGCGTCGAGTTCGGCTGCGGATCCATCGACCGCCTCGTTCTTGCTGCGAAGCTCGGCTCGCATTCGTTCCAACTCTGCGAACTCCTGAAGGTCGCTGATGTCGAGTTGAGCGACGACTTCGTTTTGCCGGACATACTGACCGACGTAGAAGGGCATCGCCCTCAACCAGCCCTCGGCACGGACCACGACGTCCTGTTCGTTATAGGCAATCGCCTGCCCTGGATACCAGACTGCGCTTTCGATCGGACCGCGCGTCACTTCAGCGAGCGTTACCAGCGCCTCCCCGGCGGGCGGCGCAATACTCATTTCCATACTCTGCGCTTCGATCGGCGTCATGGAACCGGGCCGGCGCCACTGATTGATAGCCCAACGCGAAACGCCAAAGGCGACCAGGATGAGAAGAATACCGACGATCGTCTCTCGCTTGAGCAACGGCTGTGCGGTGATCTGCCGCCCTGTCCTTCGCATCCGCACCATCACGAGCAGGATGAATCCGATCGCCAGCGCTGCCGCCAGACCAACAATCCACGGCAAGACGGAACGTGACGAGAAGGTCGAAGCCTCATGTTCGAGACTGCCGGTATTCTGTCCGGTTTCCAGCGAGACCTTCCCGGTGGCATTCCCCAGAGGACCACGAATCGAGAGCGTGGCCTCGAATCGGCCAGCCATGGCGAAGCCTGCCTCGGCGGTGTAGCTGCCGGGCTCACCCGGAACAGGCTGGGCCGGAGTTTCCTTTTCACCCATGTTCATCGAAGGCATCTGCACCAGGGTCCGAATCTCGGCGCCCTCCACCGGTTTGCCGGACGCATCGGTGACATGGATTCGGACACGGACTTTCCCCACCGGGATGACAGAAGGCTCCGTGTAGATCTGAAGACGATAGGGGCCGATCCGCGCGGGAATACTCGCCAGAGTGATGCCGGAGACTGCGCCGGCGAGGATGACCAATGTAGAAATCTGAAGAAAACGATAGACGCCGCTCATATCAGGGTCTCCCGATGGCGCGCTGCAGTCGCGCCACCGCAATCGAATGGTCGAAGAGTGCCTGGGCCAGGTTCGCACGCGACTGAGTAAGCGCCGCCAGCGCATCGAGCTGTTCGAGAAGGATAGATCTCTGGTTTTCGACTCTAAGGACCATAACATCGTAGGCTTCCTTAAAGGACTGTGCCACGGCCTCAGCCGCGTGGTAGTTTGCCTCCGCCGTATCGACATCGAGTCTTGCCTGCCGCACCTCCATGGCAACGCGGAGTTCCGTATCTTTCAGCTCTGTCTCGGTGCGCCGAAGCATAGCTTCCATCTGCCGGATCTCGGCGCTGTGCTGCCCGAAGTCGAACAAGGGAAAACTCACGATGACTCCCACAGTTCCTCCGACGCGCTTTTCCATTTCTGCCGCTGAGAACGCATCGGCCATCGCTGCGCCATAGACTTGAGGCCTGTACGCGCCTTTCGCCGAATCCTTTTGCGCCCTCGCGGATTCAACTCGCGCGCGGGCAGCCAGTATTTCCGGCCTGCTCCGGCCTGCTTCGGCCAGATCAGCGCCCAAATCGCCCCCTGGTGGCGCCATCGCGGGGGTGTCCGAGAGCGTGATGTCGGAATCGAGTTGCACGCCCAATATACGCTTCAGATCCAGCAGCATCTTTGCCCGATCGTTTCGCGCACTGGCGAGCATGCGTTCGGCGTCGGAGCGCTCGGCATCGACGCGGGTAACCGATGCCTGGATGCTCTTGCCGGTTTCGAACTGCGCTCGCGTCACTGCTCCGAGTTCGGAAGAGGCGTCCCTTCGCGCTTCAGCGACTTTCACCATCTCCGTCGCAAGCTGCACGCGATAGTAGGCCTCCTTCACCATGAGCACTGTACTTACTTCAAAGGCGGAAACGTTCGCGTGCGCGGCGTTCTCGCGGTGAGAGACGGCCTTGACCTGATTGCTCAGCTTTCCACCTGTGTAAAGAGGAACCATCAACGTCAGGTTCTGGTCAATAAACCGCTTCGGCGGTACGTTTAGCAAATTTGAAGGCATGGCGCCCGGAGGAGTCGCCAGAATGTTGGACATGTCTCCGGATGAGAAATAGGTGTTCGCGGAGATCTGCGGACGAGTCATTGCCTTCGTGGCGCGGGTTTCCTCGCGGGCCGCATCGGCCTCGTACCGCATCCCCTGCAGTTCGAGGTTTCCGCGCAACGCCGCATCGACTGCATCCCGAAGCGACAGCGGACCGGAAATTCGCGGCCGGTCCGCATCCAGCAGTCCGGATGTTGCCTGTGCCCCGGCAAGCGTCGGCGAAGCCGCCAGAGCCATGGCCAAGGCCAAATAGTTCTGGAAACTCCGGAGTCTACGAAATCGTTTCTGATCGCAATTCATCGTGTCCTTCCTCGGAAGAGCGCAAAACTCCTGGTTACGAAAACGGACGAGAACGCTATTCGCGTTCGACTAGGACTGGGATGAACCTCAGGATCAGATTCGAAGAACGTGGCGAGAGGGAGGCGAACCGGAGAATTCTGCGTAGATAGAGTCCGGCATTGAGACCGGGTGGTCATCCCGGAACTTGATCACGGGAATATCAACGGGCAGTGAAACCAGGTTTGAGTTGAAGATGTTCAGAGATGCCGTGTTTGAGGTCACCTGGAGGTAAAGACAATTCTCGCAACGCTCGTCGTTGTGCACCGGTTGCGGCTCGTGACCCTCGCCCGTCGACGGCGTACCGTGACAGGAGGGCAGCGGCCCAGGGTCCGCGCTCGAGTCGGAAATCCCTGCGGTCTCGGGGTCGGTACACAACCCGTAACAGGTCGTGTGGAGGAGCAGAATCATGGAAAGCAATGCTGCGCAGGTTTTTAGCAAGCATCACCTCATTCGTTCAAACACGACATGATCATAGCACCACGCACTCGCAGCGACCATTTTCCGACGACCGCTTCACCTGTGCGCATGTTTTGACGTTTTGAGCGTGTTCAGGGCAACGTAATCTCTCCCGTTGCCAATTTGTCTGTTTGAGCTCTCCATTTTTTCCCCGTAACGGATCGTGTTCAACCATTTAGCGTTTGGCGATGGAAATGCACAAATGCCGTCACCAGAGGTAATAGCGAGATGAGAAGGAGGTATAGACGATGCCACCTGACCAATGGCCCAGCCGCGGAGACGAGTTATTCCGCGGCTGAGGTGGTTAAGTGTAGTCGCCCGAGAGTGCCGTCGGATGATTACGGGTTTGCCGGCGTTCGGCCGGGCATGATCGCATCAACTCCCACCTCTTGGGCGACCGATACCAAGCTTGACGATCGGCAGGAATCCAATGGCGATTGGACTGCGCAGTATGTAGTGGATGTTTAGGGGAATGCGGAATTCTCAAAAAGAGGAACTATGCGATTCTTTTTCTTGAATCTGACTGCCACCACACTGTTACTCACCGCCTGTTCCAGTGCGCCCGCTGAGCAGCCGACGGAAACCACTTCCCCGCCGGCCCAGCCCTTTGTCTTCGTTTCGGATCCCGCTATGAAAGAACTGATGGCAAATAAGGTCGAGCTCTTGACCGAAACTCTTTGGAACGCCGGCCTTGAAGAGACTGCCCCAAAGAAGGACTCGGATTGGAAAAAGCTCGAGGATGCGGCGATCGGACTCGTCGATGCCGGGAAATCGATGCTCGCGGCACCCCTCGCCAAGGACCAGGGGAAATGGAGGGAGGAGACCGAGAAATTTATCGGATTTTCCGAAGTCGCCCTAAAGGCAGTGAAGGATAAGAACGTCACCGCACTCACGGACACCGCCAACAAGATGACCGAAGAGACCTGCACCAGTTGCCACAAGCTTTACTATACGGGCCCTTAAGCCGGGCAATAACGAGTGCGTGTTATCAGCCATCACTCATCGCCTCGAAGCATCAATTAACAGTTGGCGATAAATGCGGACCGCCGTTTCATATTCCTGTATGCCGAGTCTTTCATCGATGCCGTGCATCCGCTTGAGATCGTCGCTTTCCAGACGAATCGGCAGAAATCGGAAACTATTTTCGGTTAAGTCGCTGTAATACCGTGCGTCTGTAACGACGACGACGAGGTAGGGCGCAACGACAGTGTCAGGCGCGACTTTTCGAATCGACTTCTCGAGTGTTTGAAACATCGCAGATTCATTGCTTGATACTTCTGACGGTTCTGCTGAAAACTTGCCCGCGATCTTGACGTCGATTCGGTCGTCATCCACTACTTCCCGCACGTGCCCGACGACTCCCGCCACGCTATCACCTGGCTGGATTCGAAAATTAATCACAGCCCGCGCAGAGGTCGGCAACACGTTGTCTTTTGTACCCGCTTGAAAGATTGTCGGCGCGGTAGTCGTTCGAACCATCGCATTAGTGGCAGGGGCGGTCGCAAGTATGCGCGTCACCAACGGACGGGTCAGCCATAGATTGGCAAACAGGACACGCTGAGAAATTGGGAAGAGTGGCCCCACGCGCTCGAAGAGTTGCTGCGTTGCGCCGTCGAATCTGGGTGGCATTGAACTCGTCTCCAGTCGTGCAACTGCCGCACTCAGGATCCCTATGGCGGTTTCCCGAGGTGGCAGAGAGGAATGACCGCCGGCGACGCGCGTGCTGAGTTCAACACTGGCAAAACCCTTTTCAGCCACTCCGATCAGAGCGATAGGCGCAGAGACACCCGGTAGAAGCCCATCCCCAATTACCCCACCTTCATCCAGCACCAGTTCCAGTTGTACGCCGCGGCCCCTTAGAACAGAGGCAATTTCACGCGCACCTCGTGCTCCGCCGACTTCTTCGTCATGACCGAAGGCGAGGTAGACCGTGCGCGTTGGCTGGAAGTCCTCAGCGAGAAGAGCCTCAACTGCCTCGAGCGTACCGAGAACTGCCGATTTATTATCGATGGCGCCTCTTCCCCAGATGAAGTTTTGATCGATTCGGCCTCCGAATGGATCTTCTTGCCACTCCGATTCTGTTCCAGACTCAACCGGCACAACATCCAGGTGGCCCATCAGGAGCATCGGCTTGAGCGACGGGTTGGTCCCTTGCCAGGTATACAAAAGGCTGTATTCTCCGACGGCCTCGCGTCGAAGGTTGGCATGTACGCGAGGAAACACGTCCGAGAGATAGGCGTGGAGATCTTTAAAGGCCTGCGCATTGAATTCCGCGGAGTCTTCGTGGGAGATCGTCGGGATGCGGATCGCACCGGCGAGCCGTTCTGCTACGCCTGACGGAATGGCTGCCTCCGCTACAGGCTCAACGCCCGACACCGCGTATGCGTACCGCGCGGTTCGAGTGACGACAACGACTGCGAGCAGCACCAGAACCACGCTCAGCAGAGTGGCAACTTTCTTTAGAAGAATCGTCATTGTCATTCCTTTCTGTTCGCGGCGGTGAAATCGACAGAAATGCCGCGAGTTCGCCGTCCACGGCAACGAAGACAACGCGTTGACCTTGCCTGGCCAGCCGAATGTCCCAGTTTTCAAAATCCCCCAGGGAGAGTCCGTGGTCCGAAAACAGTGCCGCACTTCCAATAACGATCCCGTGCCCATTCACCGAACCGACGACACCCTGTCCATCGATGACCTGGATGTGGCTGGCGCGACGAGGTTCCTGATCGGCGAGGGCGGCAACATCAAGGACGGCCGAGCCGAGCGGATCGTCAACGGCCAACAGCAGGTTGGCCGCGAGACGCAGAACCATCGATTCATCGCGGTTGCCGAGTACGACCACGGACGCGATTTCCGGCTTGTCTTCGGACCCCCGTTGTTTAGACATACGACTCCGGATTCGCGGCGAACTTCGCTCTGCAACCGTCAGAACAGAACGCGTAGTCATTGCCGTTATAACTGAGGGTTTCGTTCGGCGGTTCCGTTAAAGCCATGCCGCAAACCGGATCCTTCATGCTGCTGGCCGGCAGCAAGTCAGACTTTGTCGAATCAGCGGGACCGACATTGAAGCTGAACATCATGCCGCCCTCGTGATGCTCGGCGATGTGACAATGCGCCATCCAACGGCCTGGATTCGAAATTTCGAGAAGAATGTCCACCGTTTGACCCGCTCGGATCAGAACCGTGTCCTTCCACACCAGATTCGACTCCATAACTCCGTCTCGGCTGAGTATAAGAAAGCGACCCGCACCGTGGATGTGAAAGGGGTGATGCATCGGGTGATCGGAAGCGGACTCGTTGATCAGCCGGATCTTTACCTGATCGCCGGCTTTGAATGTCCAGTCGATGTCGCGATTCGCCTGCCCTGTGTCCCGGTCAATGAGTTTCCAACGCATATTGGCTGGAGTCGTGAGGCGGTTGATTTCGACCATGCCATCTTCCCACTCGATGCCGTCCTGACTCTCTGGTTCATGCTGATGAGGCATCGCGTGAGCGTCCGCAACATGGTTGGTTGCAGACACGGGCATGAGTTTCATGCCGCACTCCGGGCAGCGGGAAGGGCTCTCGCTCACGACCTCGGGATGCATGGGGCAACTGTAGGAAGTTGCCGAACTGCCGTCTGCGATGATCGAATCCATCTCTGCAACGAATGAGAGGGTCTTGTTGGACGGAGCGTCAACATAGGATTCGATACGTCGCCGTTCCTCTCTCATGTCGGCATTCTGCCGCAGGATGTGGAATTCATTGCGGAGTGAAGGCGTCGCGGGTTTGGTTGATACACCGACGGTTGCGAGTCGGTGGCGATCTTGTGGAGTGCGATGATCCAATGTTACAAGCCCGGGCTGATCGAAGAGGACATCAACGACATATCGCTCCGATGGCGCGAGGAGCAGTTCATGAACGAATTGCTCCATTTCAAAACGGCCACTATCGCCGCCGACGAGTTTCATTTGGGCACCGTTGAACCTGACGTTGAAGATTCGAGTATTGGCGGTGTTGGTCAGGTAGAACCGTACAACCTCCCCTGCGTTCGCTGTGAGCAATGGATCTGTTTCTCCGCCGGCCAGGAACGAATTCCCAAATCTTCCCATCGCAACGTGGTTCGTTTCGTGTCGGTTGAACGGGGCGACCTGTCCGGCTTCAATGAGAATGTCGTCCAGAGTGAGAACAACTTCGCGATTGACGGGCGGCCAGTAATCGGCATCGCGGGGGACGACGAGGATATTGCCGTAGAGTCCCAACTCCTGGCCATAGTCCTCACGCACATGAGGGTGATACCAGTAGATGCCGGGATCGGGGAATCGAAGTCGGTAGGTCGAACTGGAACCCACCTGGATTGGGATTTGTGTCTCGTGCGTTCCGTCATATCTGTTTTCAACGCGGAGACCGTGCCAGTGGACCGTCGTCTCAAGGTCGCCTTGATTGGTAACCTCGATGGTGACTTCGGAGCCTTGCCGCACTCTAAGGACCGGCCCCGGGATGGAGCCGTTGTACGCCAACATTCTGGCGTCGATATCCCCGATTCGTTTGACTACTGGAGCGACCCGTAAACTGAATGTGGCGCCCGCAGCGAGGTCGACGATGTCGCTGCCCACGCTCCGCGGGAGACCCATGAGCTCTCTCGAAAATTGGTTGCCGATTTCGTGAATGGTTTGTGTTTCGTTCATTGTGCCTCCTCTATTCATGCCGCCTTGTTGGCAGCTTCAACTGTCCCCAAGATAAACAGGCATAGCCGCCGGGGTCTTTCCAGGAAGCTGGAATTTTTCTGGTAGAATTCTTCCCTCCATGCCGCCAGAAGCCGCGCCGGTATATCGATTTGGCCCATTCGTGGTCGATGTCGGCGATCGCTCTCTTAAGCGGAACGGGACCTCCATCACATTGACTCCAAAGCTCTTTGACCTGCTTGTCTGCCTTGTT
>DASTBJ010000764.1:0-3798 GCA_035712125.1 Terriglobia bacterium | reverse complement strand
CAGGATTCGTCCAATTTCAAAATTTCAGATTTGTTTCTGATCCTCTACTACTCACTCGGAGCGCCTGACCTGCTGCACAGCGCCGCTGCGATGGAACAGCAATCCGGTGATGTTGCCCTGCGTGTCAGACTCGAAGGTGATCTGCGCATCCATGATCTTCGCGAAGAAATCGCGCGAACTCTCAGCGAAGAACGCGATCTTCACATCACCTTCGCCCTGAAGAAGAAGATGGTCACCTTCCCGGGTCACCTGAGCCATCTGTCTGGAAGGGAATTGATAGCGCCCCGCATACCGGTCAAGAAGACGCGTGTCGACCGCGACTTCTGTCCGCACTTTGGGTGGCTTCAGTTCGTCTTCGCTTAGAAGGGGGGTACTCGGGTTCAGGAGATGGACGCCGATATCGTAGATGCCGGCGCCGGTTCCCGTGTTCGACAGCACGACGACTCCAACGCGCGCTTTTGGATCGTACCCGATAAACGTGCGATACCCTCCGGTACTGCCTTCATGCGAAATGATCTCAACACCGTCGTGCACCCGGCTGAACCAGGCGAGGCCGACCTCGCCCTGGCCGATACTCCGCCGAAATCGCAACATGCTGGCCATGGCCGGCGCTAGCGGCGTTTTTGTATAGCCCAGGTGCGCGGCCAGAAATGTCAGCAAGTCATTGGCGGTCGAATGCAGCGCGCCGGCGCCCTCCAATGCGCCAAGAGCCCAGTTGGGTGTCGGCAGCAATCCATAAGCATGACCGACTGCAAGCCGCGACTTCATTTCCGGATTCACGTCGATCCGAGTACTTCGGAGTCCCAGGGGACGCGCAATCCGTGTTTCCACAAGGTCCTCATAATCCAGTCCGCTGCGGCCGGCCAGCGCATGGGCCAGCAGCGCGCCCCCGATGTTGGAGTACTCGAATCGTGATCCGATGTCTCGCGGAAGCACGTAGCCCGACAAAAAGTTATACAGCCGGTCGACAGAGTAGTCGGCGAAGGGATTGGAGGCATCCGTCGAGTCGACGTTCGATGGCATCCGGGGCAGCGATGAGAGGTGCATGGCGAGATCCCGCAGTGTGATCTGCTCGCCGTTCCGTTGTGGCACCTTTACCGTCGGCGGAAGATGCGTCGCTACCGGATCCGTGAGTTCCACCTCGCCGCGCTCGACCATGTCGGTCAACAGCAGCGCCGTAAATACTTTCGTGATCGAACCGATTTCAAAGACGGTGTCGCCGTTTAGCGGCCGGGAATCGTCGGCGGCCAGGCGTCCATGCGCGATGACTCTGCGGCCCCCCCGCTCGACGACTCCGACGACAATCCCCACGCTTTGACGATATTTGTCGACGCGATCGGCAAGAATTTGCAGGATCTCGGAATCTGCCGGTGGGCGGATTGCCGATTGCGCACCGAGCAGTGGCGCCAACACGAGTGCGCTGAGAACCAGGCCGGCAGGGAACTGTTTGAGCGCACGCATTCTCATCACGATATCAGGTCCGGAATAGTAGCCCAGATTGCGAAGACTTCGACAAGATGGAAAAACTGAATGGCGGGTGTCAATAAACTTTGTGTCAATTCGCACAACTTTGTAGGTGCGGATGAACACCGCCGCTGCAAATTCAACGGGATACATCGGTTAGGGGAATGGTGCCCGGACTGCTAAGGCGATCGCCATGCGGGGGCGGGGAAATATCGCAGTCTTCGGACTGCCGACCATAATCGCACTTTGGTTCTTCTACGGCTTTGCCTTGAAATATCTGACGCCGGACCCGGATCGTTACGGCATCTACTGGGAACGCCATGAATGGTTGTACGCCCATGTCCTCGCGGGCGTGCTGGCACTGCTTCTGGGCCCGGCACAACTCTGGCTCGGACTGAACCGGCGCACCACTAACTTTCACCGGACCATGGGTATCCTTTACGTGCTTGCGGTCGCCGTTGGTGGCGCAGCGGCATTCTATCTGGCCGCTCATAACGACTTCAGCTGGGTCTTTGGTCTCGGTCTCGGCACGATGGGCGCCGTCTGGATCCTGACGACTGCGCTGGCGACAATCGCAATCTGCTTACGACAGCCGGAGCAGCACCGCGAATGGATGGTTCGCAGCTACACCGTAACGTTCGGTTTTGTGACGTTTCGCGTGGTGTATGAACTCTTCGACGTAATGGAATTCGGCACGATGGTGGAACGAATGACGGCCTCAAGCTGGCTGGCCTGGACACTGCCCTTAGTCATTACCGAAGCCGTCATGCAGGGCCGGAAGATCTTCTCGAAACGCCCCGCGACCGTAAAGCTTTCAGAAGCTCCGTACAGTGTCTTGCCCGACGCGGAACCCGTATTTAATCTCCACAGTTCGGATTCGTCGGTACCCCAGCGCAACTAGAACGAACTTGTCTGGCTAGTCCCGCATTCCCGGGATTTCTCGCAGCAACCGTTGCTCAATAACCCGAACGCGCTCCACCTGGCCCTTGGCAGGAAAACGTTCGTAGAACCCTTCGCTTCGAAATTCATCCTGCAACGATGCCCACCCGGCGAGTTTCCTCTCGAACACACGCGGGCCCGGATTCTCCTGCCACCGCGCGACGGTGTCTGAGCTTTCCATCAAGTCACCCAGAACGCGAATGACGGCCTTGATCGAAACGCTCGTTGTGAACTTGTACCGGTCGTTGTTGCCCCACACACGGTCCATCACGGTGCGCGTGGCTTTGAGAAAGTCCGCGATCAGTTCAAAGGCGCGCTCAGGCTTGGCTCGAAGCTCTTTCATGAAGAACTTCTGATGGCCATCGATCAGTTTCTTGATCTCATTGAACAACTCGGCCTGGAGGATCCACTTTTCCTGACGGCTGCGGCCCCCGAGCCGATTGATCTTGTACTGCAGTGGTGAGGAGGACTCATCGTATAGCTTCTTGATCAATTGGGCAGCCAGGCGCGTCTCGTCGTCGAAACGGCTGATGCGATCCAGAAGATCCACAAGGTGGGATCGGTTGATGCGTGTCTGCGTCGAATTGATGATCACAAACATTTCTGCGGCAAAGTCCGCGGTCTTTCCATCGAAGATCACGCAAGGCACTTCGATCTGATCGAGCAGCGCCGGATTTCTGGAACCGTAGAAATGCAGACCGGCCAGCCGATGCTGGCCGTCGATGATCAGGAAGCCGGACTTCGGATCCTCCAGGTTCCCGATCGATGCGAACTGTCCGATAGGCTTAAAGCCGAGGACATCTTCCGAGAAGAGAAGCACACTGCCGGGCAGCGCCGGCTGCGTTTCCGCCGATTCGTAGAAGTTCACGATATCGCGTACCTTGCGCCGGCTAAGCATGCGCTGAAAGGCCTTTTCGCTGCGCTCAACCGAACCGATGAACTTGGCGATGGGATCATCGGCAGCCTCGTCCGCCTCGATCTTTTCGCCCTCGAAATAAAAGCGGCTCGTGAATCGCACCCGGCTCAGGATGTCCGGTGCTTTGAACGATGCGAAGTAGAAAACCCCGTCTTTCTGCCGTATTCGCGTTGCCAACATGCCGCCAAGCCTGCCAGAAAATCCCAAACTTCGTTAGGAAATTCTTTGGAATCAACGGAAGCGGAGTTTCTTACGCACTCAGCAGCTTCTGAATTTCCTCGGGGTGACGCGCGAGCATCTCCGGTTCCGGATCCGCGGCCGGCGTCATGGTCAGCAGTGGCGAATCACGCCGCGAAAAATTCGCCATGAGCGCGTGTCGGGGTTCCTGCGACGCGTTGCGAACTGCGGAATGGCCGCAGTGGATGTTTAGAATGAAGACCGTTCCCGCCGGACCGGTCAGACGCTTCTCTGAGGGGTGC
>DASTBJ010000763.1:0-5920 GCA_035712125.1 Terriglobia bacterium | reverse complement strand
CTCCATCATTGCCGGGCTGCAGAAGGCGACGTTTGGCGGTGTGGCTATTCAAGGAAAGCACGTGGACGAGCCCGGCAGCGATCGCGGCGTTGTCTTTCAGTCGCCATCACTGCTGCCCTGGCTTTCTGCCGGAGAGAACGTTTCGCTGGCTGTGGGACGCGCGTCCCCCAAGTACACGCGTGCGAAACGACGGGAACAAGCGGAGAAATATCTGGAGCTCGTCGGCGCCGCCGGATGTTACGACCAAAGACCCACAGAACTGTCGCTCGGGATGCAACAGTGTGTATCGATGGCTCGAGCTTTGTCGATCGAGCCGAAGTTTTTGTTGCTCGACGAACCCTTCTCCATGCTGGACTCGCTGACAAGGCTCGACCTTCAGGACAAGTTGCTCGATGTTTGGGAGAAATCGCGGAAGGTTGTCGTGATGGTCACACACGACATCGACGAAGCGCTGTATCTCGCCGACCGTATCATCCTGATGACGGACGGGCCTGAAGCCCGAGTCGGCGAAGTGTATACCGTTCCGTTCGCGCGCCCGCGCAATCGCACCGAAGTTCTAGATCACCCGGATTATTACGCCTGCCGCACTTATCTCATCGATTTTCTGGAGAACCACGCGAAGCAGTTTGCGCACGCATGATGCAAAGGTTGCCGCGCTTCATGGTGGGAACGAAATAACGCTGTATTGTGTCGCTTTGCCTGGCGGCTCAGCCAGACGCCAGGGCTCGCTTCACCGCTGCCAGCACGTCTTTTTCTGACGGAAATCCTACGTCCGGATCCTTTTGCGCGACGACAGAGTCTCCGACCCAGATCGTGAATTCGCCCCGTCCACCCTCTACGAGCTCGGGATCGAGTCCCGTACCCTGTTTGATGACGGCTGCCACACGGGCAGCGCGTGGACGATAGTTTCAGACTACGCAGTATCGAATGCGTATTGGCTTCATGAGGTGATCATAACGCCTTTATACGCCTATGGAATCATTTGCTCTCGCCGGACCTATTCGTGGCGTAGTGCGTGGACGGCATTCAGCCGCGCGGCGCGCCACGCAGGCATGACCGCAGCCGCCGCGGCGAAGACCAGCAATATGGCCACGGCTCCTGCCATGGTTCCGGCGTCCTTCGAGGAAAGGCCATACAACAGGGATTCTGCGGCGCGGCCGCAGGCGAGCGCCAAAGGCACGCCAAAAATGACGCCCACGACGACGAGCCGGCCACCTTCTTTCAGGAACATGCCAACCACGTTGGATCGGGATGCGCCCACAGCGATCCGTATACCAATTTCGCGCGTACGGCGGACGACGGAGAATGCCAGAACCCCGTAGAGTCCGATCGCTGATAAGCCCAGAGACACCGCGCCCAGCAACGTCGAAAGAAACGACAGTAGTCGCTCCCGGCTCAGGATGGCCTCCACTTGCGCTTCCATCGTGAAGACCGAGTTTATCGGCACCCCCGGATCGACAGCCTGAATCAAGGCGCGCATCTCGCCAATGACCTGCTCGGGATTGCCGTCCGTGCGGACCTGAATAATTCCCGGCGCGATCTGGCCACCGATGGGCCGGTAGAAAATAGGTTGCGGATCTTCCTGGAGACTGCCGTATTTGGTGGTGCCGGCAACACCAATCACCCGGAACGACGCGTTGCTCATGCTGAAGGTCTTGCCCAGTGCTTGCCCGCCAAAATACTTCCGGCTCAATTCCTGGTTGACGATCACAGAGTCTGCGGCTGCCGATGTGATCTCGCGGGGGAAGTCTTCGCCTGCGAGCAGCGGAATGCCGAGCGTGCGGAAATAGCCGCCCGAGACGTAATACATCAGTGCTGTTGGGCGCTGGTCTGCTGAAGAGGCGTATCCGGGAATGTTCAGCATCGCCGTCAGCGTGCTGCCCGATAGCGGGCTGATGACACCGAGACTCGCTGCGCGAACCGAGGGAAGTTCTTCGGCTCGGCGAATCAGTTCGTCAAAGAACGGGAACGCTGCCGGCCCCGCGTGGGCCGTTCCGCTTAATCGGGGTTGCACGAAGACCAGGTTTTCAGGCCGGAAACCAAGGTCGATCGAGCGAAGGTTCGTCAGCGTCCGCGTGAACAGTCCTGCGCAGAACAACAGCACGAGCGAAAGCGCTACTTGAGCGGACACGATGCCGCGGGAAATCAGCGGTCTGCCACGTGATTCGGCCGCATCTCCGTGCACCGCCGGTATGGGGTCGGCCTTCGAGGCCCGCCAAGCCGGCCAGGTCCCGAACAGCACGGCTGCGGCGAAAGTGATGGCGACTGAAAAAGCGAACACCGTGGAGTCAGGCTGGACCTGAGATGTCAGGTTCGGGTTCTGCGCCAGGTAACGGGACAGGATTCCGACCAACAGAAGAGCGATTCCCCATGCTGCAGCTCCGCCAATTCCGGCAAGCACCAGGCTCTCTGCAAAAAACTGCCGGAACAGGGCGAAGCGCGATGCGCCGAGTGCCACACGCATGCCCGCCTCGCGAGAGCGTTCCACGGATCTCACCAGAAGGAGGGCCGTCAGGTTTGCACAGGTGACGACAAGTACAACCCCTACGAGCAGTCCGAGAAACATTACCGGTTTGCCGAACTCCTCCTTCCCGGACAGGAGTCCCTGACTTCCATCAAGAAAGCGAAAATCGTCCTTGTCGCTCACCCGCATGCCGAGCTCGCGTTGGATCGCTCTCGCCATCGGGTTGAGGCGCGCCAGGACTTGCTCTTCGGAGACTCCACGGCGGAGGCGGCCGACCGCTTCGAGCCCATTCCCGTGGCTCATCGGGCCCATCATCACGGCGGGAATCTGAAGATCGTTGGGGGTGTTGAGCGACAGGCCGGCGAATCCGGGTTGCGTGACGCCGATGATCCGGAAGGGCATGCCGTCGATGTCGATCCGACGGCCGATCGTATCGGCCTGGGCTCCGAAGCGCCCGGTCCACAGGTCGTAGCTGATCACGGCTACCGCGGAGCCGGGAGCATCGTCTTGCGCGTCGAACAGACGCCCCGCGGCGGGGCGGGCTCCCAGCATCGAGAAGTAATTCGTGGTCACGAACTCCGCTTCCAGGCGTTCGGATTGGCCGCGATCGCGAACCTGCACTTGCTCGTTAGAAACGCCGAGCAGGTCGTCGAAACCGACGTCCTCGCGCTGCAAATGGTGCAGCACCTCCTGGCGAAGGCAACAGGTTTCTCTGTGGAAGGCTTCGTTGTGCTGGCGGAGAATCACAAGACGCCTGGCGCCGTCGACCGGGAGTGTGCGGATCAGGATCGCGTTGGCGAATGAAAAGATAGCGGTATTGGCTCCGATGCCGATGGCAAGCGATAGAATCGCGACAACGGCGAAAACAGGCCTCCGTCGCAACATGAACCCGGCGAGGCGAAAGTCTCGCGAGAGTTGAGTCCATCCCGACCAACTCCACGTCGCTCGCGTGTCTTCTTGAATGATGGCGCGATTGCCGAATGCGCGCCGCGCCGCCAAGTGATCGCCGTCGTGCTCTTCAGCCTCCAGCTCAAGGTGCGATTGAAGCTCGCGTTCCAGATCCCGTTCGCGTCTGCGCCGCCAGAACATGCTACACCTCCTCCTTCGACGGCCACATGACCCGGGCAATCGCCGAAGCCAGCTGCTTCCACTTTGACTCCTCTCGCTCCAGCTGTTTTCGCCCTGCCGACGTCAGCTGGTAGAACTTGAAGTCGCGATTGCGATCCTTGGCGGTTTGCCATCGGGATGAGATCCAACCCTTACGCTCCAGACGATGCAGGGCCGGATACAACGACCCGTGTTCTACGTGCAACACGTCTTCGGTTGTTCGCTGGATGTGCTTGGCAATCGCATGGCCGTGGGCGGGGCCAAATAACAGGGTGCGCAGAATCAACATATCGAGTGTTCCCTGCAGGAGATCGATTTTGTGTTTTTTCGCGGGGGTCATGATAATGGTAGAGATTCTACCATAAAAGAGTCGTTAGGGTAGATACTCTACCACTGAGCGATTGCTCGGGCTGCGTCCCTAATTGCGAAATCCGAATTCCGAAATCCTGGGTGACATACAGTAATGGAGCGTCAAGTCCTAAACGTCAGGAAATTGACGTAACGAATTAACGAGGACGGAATTCCTAATGCGTGTCTGGTCTACCTGATCGGCACCCGCAGGTTAAGTTCTTCGAGCCAATTCTGCACGAGCTCGACCTGTTGGTTAGGGCGCTGGAGTTGTCCGGACTGAGCCACGGGTATGACCACCACAAACTGCTTCCCGTCGGGCGTGATGTCGTAATTTCTGGCTGAAGTGGTTCCCAGAAGAACGCCAGGGGGGAGTGGAACAGGTGACGGCTTGCTGAATGAGAACGAAGCGCCGGCCTGAACGTCTACACTGAAAAGCTTGTCCCGTTGAGGAGTGGCATAGAACAACTGATTGCCGCTGGGCGACCAGACAGGGAAGAATCCACCGTTTGTGGTGATCTGATATTTCGATCCGGCGGGATATGACTGAACGAACAGCTGACCGGACGTTACATATGCGAGCCATTTCCCGTCGGGCGAAAACACGCCGTCTCTCGCCGTTACGTCCAAGAAACGTGACGGTGGGTTAATGCGGTCTCCTGGAAGCATCCAGAGACTGACTACAGCATCGGGAGGCCAGGACAAGAAAGCGAGAACCTTGCTGGTTGGGTGCTCTGACGTAGGGATGTGGATGACTCCCGGCTCCGATCTAGTCAGTCGTTCCGCGGATCCCGTACCGTCAGCGCTCTGCCGGAACAAGCCGTTTTCGGTCTGTGACGCAAAGATCACGTTGCGTCCGTCGACACTCCAGTGTGGGTACAGGTCCATTCCCCCGAAGGTGAGCCGACGCAGAGCGCTGCCACCGCTGAGATCGTAGATCCACACCACGTTCTCCATGGTGCTTGTTCCCCGTCCGGTGGTTGAGACGGTCAGCCGTTTTCCGTCGGGTGAAAACCGCGGGCCCTGAAACGCGCGCGGCTCGACGGGCAAATTTTGGGCCTTACCGTTTCGATCCACCAGAGCCAGCGTTCTCATAGGCTCTGGCAGCAACGTGTTCTGCCCGCGTATATAAACGAGGGAGCCGCTATCGGAAAAAGAGAACTGGGCTGCACCGGAAAGGCCGGAAGCGGCGGGGCCACTGCCTGCTTGCTGAATGCCTTCTATGACGGGGGCAGCTTTTCCGGCGACGGTCAAACTTCCCAGATCGAAAGGTACTGCCCAAATGGTTCCGGCTGTTTCATAAACGAGGTGCCCCGAGGGGACGACGCGCGCATCCGTGCCACCGCGCACGAGCACCTTCCTTTCACCGGCGGGCAGTGGTTGCACGACGATGTCGGCCTCATTCCACTCGACGGCTCCCCCGGTAATGTCTGCCACCGTGAAAAGAACAGCCTGTTCCTGACCGAGAATCGTCGGGCCCGATGCCCGCTGCGAACTCTCGACGCGAACCAGGACTGTGGGATCACCGCCGTTGGCGGAAACGCTCTGGATGCTGCTGCCGTCTGAAAAGACGATATGATCGCCGGCCCAACTTGTTCCATACACAAAGGGTGTCTTCAAAATGGGTATCGGCGGTCCGCCCGCTGTTGGCGCCTTCTTAATTGTGGAGTCGGCTACAGAGTAGTAGCCGATCCAGTGACCATCCGGAGAGAAGAATGGAGAGATCGACTGTTCCGTGCCTGGAATCGGCCGGCCTTCCGGCTCGGAGAGGTTTCTCTGATAAAGCTGATTGTTGGCGCCGTAAACCAGTCTTGTTCCATCCGGCGAGATTGCAAGGATCTGCCTGCCATTCGCCGACGTGAACCGCTGGTCCGCAGGCAGCACAATCTGAGATCGAACAATCGGCAACGGAGCGGAAGGTTTCAGCGTCCAGCCCGCAACGGCAGCGAGCGCCGCGGCGAGTGTCGCCGCAAGCACGGGAATCCAGTGTTTCCGTTGATG
>DASTBJ010000762.1:0-2651 GCA_035712125.1 Terriglobia bacterium | reverse complement strand
AGGGCCAACGGGTATGAATTCATCGACGTCTTTTTCGTCAATCACCACCTCGAGCGGTTCACGACCACGATCCACGGGCACACGCGGCCCTTCTACTTCTATATACCCGCGTTTATCATGCTGACGTTTCCGTGGACATTCATGATCATCCCTGGTCTGCGGCGCATTTTTGACCGCAATGACCGAATCCTTCTCTGGTTTGCCATTGTTCCCATCGTTTTCTTTTCCTTTGCGGGTTCCAAGCTGCCGGGATACATCCTGATGTCGGTGCCACCGTTCGCCATGCTGTGTGCGCGAGCCATCTCGGATGCATCCTCGCGCGCCTTCCGCATTGCGGTTTACATCGAGGCCGGTGCAATGGTGTTTATTGGTCTCGCCTTCGGTTTTTTTGGTGACATGCTGATGGTCGATCCGCACGTCAGCGGGCTGAAAATCACCGCGCTCGCGTTCGGAATGGCGGTGGTGTTGTGCGGGATCGCGACATGGATGAAGCCGCCCGTTCTATTTGCATTTAACGCGCTGGCGATGACGGCTCTGGTTCTTGTAGCGACGAGTTTCGTTCTTCCCCGATTTGAAACGACCGATACGATGCGTCCCTGGCCGGATGTTTTGAAAGCCCTGATGATTCCCGAGGAGCAGACGGTTTTCACGTACCGGCCGCAGCGCTGGATGGAATACGGGTTGGAGTACTACAGATTCAATCGAACCCATGACATCTGGACGCCCGAGGAACTCAAGACCGCTCTCAACGCGAACGGGAAGTTGTTCTTTGTTTCGGACGACCGTGCCCTTATGGCTCTGGGGACGGTACCCGATATCCAGGTCCAGATCGTCAAAACTGTCGGCAACCTGAGTGCTTTCTGGATAAAGACTCAGCCTTCGGCGCCTTCTGAGTCTCAGTAACCCAGCAAGTGGCTCGGGACCTCAGCCGCAAGAACCTCAACGCTTAGCGGGACAAGGTCCGGATCGAAGTGTGTGCCCGAGCAACGACGGATCTCTTCTGCAGCTTCGCGGAACGTGACCGGCGCATTGTAGGGGCGTTTGTAAATCATCGCGTCCACAGCATCGACCACGGCGAAAATGCGTGCTCCGAGCGGAATATCCTCGCCACGAAGGCCGCGCGGGTATCCGCTGCCGTCAAACTTTTCGTGATGAGACAGAACGAGTTGGGCGGCATCATCCAGGAATTCCAGATCGCGCAGGAACTCATAGCCGTACTGCGGATGTTTCCTCATCGTTGCCCATTCCACATCATCGAGACTTCGAGGCTTCCAGAGGATGCTGTCGGGAATCTTCAGTTTTCCGATATCGTGCAGAAGGGCACCGTGTTCAATTTGCTGAAGGGCTTCGCCCTGAACACCGTGATGGCTCGCAACTCTGACGGTGAGCGAGGCGACACGTCTGGAGTGACCGCTCGTGCTCTTGTCCCGGTAATCGAGTGCCAGAGCTAGCGCATCCATTATTCGAGGGGAGACCAGCCCTTTAAGCGCGTCGTTCTGTTCAGCGGGGCGTTCAGACATGAATTCTCCAGGCGCTCAGATCTCTCAGTCCGCGACCCTAGTTGAGCTGTGGGTCAAGTCAGGGCCCCTCGGGCAATCCTTTCCCAGTCCTGCGGGGTATTTATGTTAGCAAACATGGACAGGTCCAGTCCGAGCCGCCGCAGTTCTTCCTCGTCAAGAATCTCACTCCTCGATTCCTGGACGAAGGCCCGGACCGACAGAGTGTCAGAGGCAACGCGGCGTTCGACGTCTCTGGTTAACTCTCGGCGGATACCCAGGCACAGGGGAAACTGTCCTGCGACACTGCACGCGAGCAGAGGCGTTTGGGAGTCGAGAAAGCGGGAATGGAACAACCTGAGAAAGTCGGGCGTCAACAGAGGTAGGTCGACTGCAATAAAGAGGTTCGGTTCCCGGTCTGTCAATTGAAGGCCGGTCAGAATGCCTCCCATCGGCCCCTTGTCGGCGACACTGTCGACCAATTCGCCGCGTCCTACGACACGGACAGGGTTCGCGACCGTCGAAAGCAAGTGAACTATGTGCTCAAGCAGAGAGGTTTTACCCCATTTCAGGGCGGCTTTGTCCTGTCCCATCCGCCGGCTTTTACCCCCGGCGAGGACGAACCCGTTCGTTGACGTTGCTTGCGCCATTCCTCTAATATGGGACCTCCTTTAATGTTTGAAAATGTTTTGTTTAGGAGCGCGTCAACGGATCATCCGATGAAGAAACTTACCGCCATCCTGCTCCTCTTTTGTGCCTCGATAGCCATCGCTGCCCAGACTCCGTCCAACGGACGGTTCATGCCGGTAGAAGAAGTGCGGCCTGGCATGAAAGGTGTTGGCAGGACTGTCTTTGAAGGCACGACAATTCAGGACTTTCAGGTGGAAGTCATGGGGGTCCTGAGGAACGTTCAGCCCAAGAAGGATCTAATTCTTGCCCGGCTGTCCGGGGGCCCGCTTGAAAAGACGGGTGTCATTCAGGGAATGAGCGGCAGCCCCGTCTATATCAACGGCCGGCTCGTCGGAGCAGTCGCCTATTCGTTTCCCTATGCGAAGGACCCGATCGCCGGGATCCAGCCGATCGCTCAGATGTTGGATCTGTTGGATCGGCCGTCGCCGGCCCCAGTTCCTGTCGCCACCGATCCCGATCAGGTTA
>DASTBJ010000761.1:0-6789 GCA_035712125.1 Terriglobia bacterium | reverse complement strand
TACCGCCGGCGATCTGGTATTCACCGGCGGGACGAACGACCGCATGTTCCGCGCCTTTGATGCAAGGAACGGCAAGGTTCTCTGGGAGTTTCCGACCAACTCCGGCATCCTGAGCCAGCCGACGTCATTCTCCGTGGATGGAAAGCAGTACATCGCCGTCATGTCCGGCTGGGGCGTCGATGCTCGCGGCGTGCAGGGTACCCTCACGCGCGGGCTTGCGCCGGGGCTTCTCGCGCCGGTTCCGGAAGGCGGCTCCATCTGGGTGTTTGGGCTTAAAGACGAGAAATAGATTTCGAAATTTTGAAATTGGACGAATCCTGCATTTCAAATCCGAGGTTGCAAGTCTCAGATTGGACTGACGCGGCTCGGTGAAACGTCCAATTTGAGATCTCCAATCTGGGATCAGTGCTGTCCGGTTAGATCTCGAACAGGATCAGCTCTAGAAATCGTCGTAGGGGCGAACTGCAAGATCTGACTGAAAACCGTTTGTTCCTGGAGCCCAGCGATGCCACTCCCGCGAAAAGATGGCCCAAGAACTTGCAGGATTCTTAAATCCTCGACAATCACTTTTGTCTGCTGCTCACTGCAACAACGTGCTTAGGGGCTTTTGCGATCAAATAAACCGGACAGCACTGATTGGAAATCTCAAATTGGGCCGTCCAACCTGAGATTTCCAATTTCGGATTAGAAATGCAGGATTCGTCCAATTTTGAGATTTCAAAATTTTAATGGCTAGTCCCACTCCTTCTCGATTCCGTGTCCTCGCGCGGGGTCGCCATGCATTGGTGTTACAAAACCCAAAAGACATCCATTGGATCCATCGCGTAGCCGGTGACAGCGCACTTTGATGCGATCCCCGGGCCTGACGTCCTCGCGCTTGATGCCTTGACGTTGAAGTGCAGCGGGATCCGCAGCTTCAAGGGACCACTGAATCGCTTTACCCGAGTCATCCTTCACTTCGAAATAGATCCACGAATGCGGATTCATCCAGTGGACTTCCTTCACGACACCCTCAACAGGTACCCACTTCGTGATGTCGTAGTTGCCATGCGAATGATGTGCCGCAAAAGGGAGGGCCAGCAACAGCGCGACGATTGCGGGACCGAATAATTTGACGTGCATGCCGTAATGCTCCTGTCTCAGCGGTAAATCGTTTTGGGCGGCGCCGGAAATCCGTTGGAGTAGATCGACTGGTATCGGACTTTGTTGCCGTCCTTGTCCAGAAACTGGAGGGATTGCTGAAACAGCCCCGGTGGTGGCGCACCCTCCGGCACGGTGCCTTCAAGGATGTAGAGACGGTTTTCGTGCATATAGATCGCGGCGAACGTGCGTGAGTTGTCTTTGTTGACGAGCTGGAGCTGATGGCCTTCAACCAGATCCGCATAGGCGTAGGTGAGGTGCGTCAGTTTTGCGTCTCTTTGAAGGAATGCCCAGGTCGCAAAAACGATGGCTCCGCGCATCTCCGTCCTGGACTGGAACTGCGGTGTGCACGCGTCGACTTCCCCCAGCTCTGCCTGGCAGCTTTTGACGCGATCTCCGATCAGTTTCTCAGCGTTCGAATAATCGACAACAGTTACGGAATAGCGATGCGCACCGTTGGTGTGACTGTAGATGTGTCCCGGCAGACTAAGGTTGTACTCGGTACGGTAGGTGATGTCCTGCACCCTGGGTTGGGCGGGAAAATTCACCGCGAAGAAGTCTGACTTACTGGTGTAGTTCACCCAGTCTTGCGCGAAGGAGAGGCCGCCAAAAAGCAGGCTCAACGCGCCCGCTATCATCACGCGCATACGCACCTCGCTGGAACTGTATTGCCGGGATACTATACCCGTGCGCTTCAACCTTCAAACTGCAAAACATGGAGCCCGGCGTTCCAGTCGGTGACGTACATCAGGCCTTCGGTCGTGACGTAGACGTCGGCTGACTTCGCGGAGAGGCTGACATTCGGACGCGGATCGATCAGCCGGGGCGGTCGGGGTGGAACCCAGTAGGCTATTTCCCTGGGTGAGAATGCATCCCGAATATCAAAGACGCGGACGCCCGCATTGTTGTACGTCGCGAAGATTGTTTGCTCGCTCTGAAGACTGCCGGGTCTGTTTTCATGGAGATTGTGGGGGCCGAATGTTCCACTGGCGCAGAAGTTTCGGTCCCCTGGTGTTGGAAACGTGGATATGGTGACCGGGTTTTCGGGAGCGCGGATGTCGACAACGAAGGTGTAAAAGGTGCCCTTCGCACACAATTCCGCGTTGGCTTCATCAGCCACGACGAGCAGGTTTCGGCCGGGCAACGGCAGGGCTGTGTGAGTGCCTCCGGGAAATGGTGGCGACCAGTTCATCCGTGCCAGAAGTTTCGGCGACCCGGGATCGCCGATATCGTGGATCGTCAGCCCGCCATCGCGCCATGCCGCGTATCCGCGATTGCCGCTCACGATCATGTGATGCAGCGCGACGCGGCGGCCCGGGGCTGTTGCAGACGTCTCGCCGGCTGCGCGGTTCATTCCGGGAAGCCACCAGCGGGAGACGATTTCAGGCTTTGTCCTGTTCGCAAGATCGACAATGCACAGGATGTGGTCGGTGAAGCCGTCGAAATGGGCGGCGACATACGCGTATCGCCCGCCGGTCCACCAAAGCCGGTTGATTCCAAATCCGGGCATTTCCAGAAAGGCGACTTCTCTCATCTCCGAAGGGCGGGAGATATCGTGGATACTGAGTCCAGACCGGAACTTTTTGCGATTCGTAATGCTGTCGGCAAGCGAATTCTCGAAATAACCTCTCAGGTTGTCATAGGACTGCATTGCCACGATATTCGCGCCGTTGGCCAGCAGCAGAAGATCCTCTGCAACCTGAAGGTGGTGTGTCCTGGTCTGATCGCCCGCCGTGAAAAATCCGACGGGCTTCAATCGGACCGGATCAGATGCATCCAGAATTGTGACGCCGTTGCTGAACATGTGACCGACGTAAAGGTGACGGCGGTTCATCATGATCTGCACGCTGTCGGGCCGACCACCGATGTCGCTGTAAGCGAGGTGCCGGATCCGCCGGCCAATTCCGCGGGCGGGAACAGGAGGATCCTGCGGTGCCCGCTGCAGGGACATCAGGTAAGGCGTTGGAGCCAGGCCCAGCAGGGTTTTCAGATGGTCGCGACGATTCATGCGCGATGTTGTGCGGTCATCGGGGTCCGCAGGCGGCAAGCTCCGGTTTTACAGGCAATACCTCTACTGCGAAAGCGGCTCCGGGTGTGAGGGCCACGGGGGGCTGGTTCGCGAATCCGCCACGTGCGGATCTTATGAAGACGCTCTTCTCATCGAGCGGCATGGTCGACGCGCTCGAGCAGAATCTTCCCCAGATGCCATCCTGACGCAGATATTGTTCAACGTTGGAGGTATAAAAGGCCGAGACAGTCGTCTCCTTTTGCTTCAAATACGCGGCGACGGAACGGAGCGCTTTGGGTCCGCCGAAATTTCCCACGACAGGGACGATCATGTTTCGGGTGTGAAGGTCCTTGAGGAACCGGAATGCGTCTTCTGTCGCAAGATAGCTTCGGTTCGTTCCGGTTCCGTCATTCGTGGTCATGAGGTTCGCATAAGTTGGAAACCCTCCACCGCCCCCTCGAAGACCACGAGCGGCCGTGAGTTCATATCGGATATTCGGACCGAAGCGGAACCATGCGCTGTAAACGAAATCGATAGCAGCGAGGTCCGTTGCAGACAATTTGAACCCGTGCTTCTTCGTAAGATGGTCTTTGATGCTTCGAAGATTTTCATCGTAGAGCGTTTGGCTCGGCGCGACGCGCGCGTAGGCCGCGAAGATGTCCTGAGCCGTGGAGTTCTCGGTCAGGCCTTCAGGCCTCGGGAGTGAAAACACGCGCGACACAAACTCGGCACGGTTTGCCGACATTTCGAAGAGCGCCTTGTAGATCAGATGAAGATCCAGATTTCCTCGACGAATGTCGACGATGAACACTATTGCCGGCCGCGCTGCGACGATGTAGGAGAAATTCTGCTCCGACCCGACACCCACATACGCTCGGCCGGGTACGGCTTTGTCGATGATCTCCGGAATGACGGTTTGGAACCGGATTTCGTTGGACACCAGATTTTCAGAATGAAAGGTGCCATCTGGTTCCGAATATTCCGAAACAAGCTGCCAGAATTCCTGGTCGGTCAGACGCGACGGCAGCTTCTCGGCGGCCGCAGGAATTGCAAACGGAAGGCAAATCAGAATTATGAGGACTGCAGGTGTCAGTGGATGAGGACGACGGATCACAAAACCTCCAGGAGTAGGAACTACCTCAGCAGAAACTGTCGGCGCGCTGCGGCGAATGCCTTGAGCCCGCTTTCGCCAGTTCCCCAGACGAACGACTCGTACGGATCCAGCTTCTTCGTATCTGCTTTTACAGCTTCCTCGATCAGGGCTCGGTGCTGGTCGATCATGGGACCCAGGCGGCTTGCGTCCAGCCACTTCGCGGCAATGTCCCTCACGTAGCCCAGATACTTCGTTTGCAGTGCAGGGACGGACAGCAGTCTGGAACGGAGCGGTTTCATCTGATCCTGCAGTCCCGTCAGCGGGTCCAGCGATGTATTGCCAAGTCCGCGGCCGCCCCCGCGCGGGGGCAATGCCGCAAATGTCTCATTCGTGTCGTGCGGCAGTATGTGGAATTTCCCGGATTCATCACGGTAAATGCTGTAGTCGCTGGCCCGCGTCCAATAGCCGTCATTGTTGACAAAAACCATCTCAAGAGCGAGAAACCGGAGCACGCCCTCGATGTTTAGAATCGGCGACAGCGCCTCTTCGAGTTGGTCTGTCGGTGTTTGCGCCAGAACGCGCGTCAGATTCATCAGAGCGGTCCATTGCGCGGGATCATCCTTGGTTTTGATCTCGTAAATCTGCCTGTAACTCTCAGTGTTGTCGCCCAGATACTGCAGGCCGGCACGGGGGTTGGGCCCCGCTGCCTTCCAGCGCGCTCCACCAGTATCTTTGTAGTTCTCGCGGATGAATTCCTTGTTGAACTGCTGCACGTTCTCGTACACGCCCCAATATTCACCATTGATCACAACGCGAACGAAATTCGCTTTCGGCGCCGGCAGGTACTCACGAGCGACGTGAAGGTACAGGACCGCACGCATTAATGTGGGATCCTCGTGGGCGTTGAGCAGATTGATCGTCCGATAGCCGCCGACGGCCTGATCTTCGTGCACCATGTCGACGGAAAGATTCAGGGAATGCTTTTGGCCTTCAGGAACGCCGCCATAAGAAGACAGGCCGCGAAAGCGAACGCCCACGTCGCGATAAGTTTTGCCGTCCACGGCCAGATTGGCGGGGATATCGACGTCTGTGCCGTTGAACTCGTGGAGAGCTCGTTCCCAGTCGTTTTCTTCAAACGTCAGAAACAGTGTTCGCAAAGTCTGTTCGTCATAAAACGGACGGTCGGGATACGTTCGTACATCGGCGGGGGAGACGGTCTCGCCTGTGGCTACCGCGGGGCCCAGTCTTACACGCCCCCGACGTCCGATGGTGGCCAGGTGCTGGCGCGCCGCGGATCGTTCTCCAGCGTTGAGCCAGCCGTCATCGTTCTTATCGAACTGATCAAGAATCGCTAACGGGCGACCGGCGGGCCCCCCAACAGGCATAGGGGGCGGGAGTGGAGCGCGTATCTGGCCCCGACCGATGGGGGGTGGGGGAGCAAACTGTCCTTGCACGACCGAAGCCGCAAGTGAGACAAGGCCGGTTGCGATCAGTACGCTGATCTGCTTCATAAAGTCTCCGCAAACGCTTGTTCCGAACGTTGCGTGTCAGATTACCGCAGAACCAGACATCCAGCAATTCGGCTCATCGTTGGGGATAATTCAGCATCTGTGCCCGGCGCCGATCGGCAAATGTTCGGAGCGCCGTCGGGCCGGATTCGAATCCGTTAACGGAATCGAGCTTTCGTGTGTCGGCGCGGACCTCCGCCGCTATCAGCGCATGGTATTTCGTCACGAGCGGCTCGAGATTTTTCCACTCGAGCCATTTCGTAGCGATGTCGCGCATGTACTGCAGATATCTCGCGCGAAGCGCAGGCACTTGCAGCAGCTTCGATCGCAGCGGTTTTGAGGGATCGTTGAGTCCGATCAGAGGATCCGGTGCCGGCCCGCCTCCGCCGAAGGTTTCGTTGATGTCGTGAGGCAGAATATGAAACTTGCCCCCAGGATCGAGATAGATGTTGTAGTCGCTGGCCCGAACCCAGTACCCATCATGATTGGCAAGCGCGTTATCCACAGCAAGGAATCGAAGCACTCCATCGATATCGAGGATCGGCGTCAACGCCGCTTCAAGCTTATCGATCGGGGTGCTATTCAGGACTTTCGTTAGACGGATGAGGGCCTCCCAGGCCTTGGGGTCGTCTCTACCCTTGATCTCATAGGTGGATTTGTAGGGACCCGGACTGTCTCCCCAATACTCCAGACCCGCACGGCCGTTGGGTTGTCCCGGAGCTTTCCATCGGGTTCCTGCATCGGTCTTGTACCACTGTTTGAGGAAGGCCTTATTGACCTGCTCGACGTTCTGATAGACACCCCAGTTTTCCCCGTTGATGACGACCCGCACGAAATTCGCGCGGGCGGCGGGAAGGAAGTCCCGGGCGACATGGAGGAACAGGACGCCGCGCAGGAAGGTGGGATCTGCATGGGAGCTGAGAAGGTTGAGCGAATCAAATCCCAGAATAGTCTGGTCTTTTGTGAACGCGTTTACGGAAACGTTCAGGGAATGCTTCATTCCCTCGGGAACCATCATGAACGAAGAACTGCCGCGGAAC
>DASTBJ010000760.1:0-4652 GCA_035712125.1 Terriglobia bacterium | reverse complement strand
ATGTCCCTAACTTACACTTTTGGACGATGGCCGGTTGCCCCTATTCCCTGGAATATAGGCATCGGTTTTAAGGTCTATTTCCCTGAGGTCCACTGATGATGGAAACGAGAGCCGTCGAGCAAGCGTTCCGAATCGATCCCTTGATGCCCCCCGCCGTCGATAGCGTTGAAAAGTCTGGCCTTGATTTCGGATTTCTTGCCGACATGGCGCTGAAGACCGTTTTTTCCGACACGAATTGCTCTACCGAACGTGTGGCAGACAAGCTCAAGCTGCCGATGGCTGTGGTCGAGCCGATTCTTCAGCATCTTTATCGAGAAAAGCTCATCGACATCCGGGGAAGCGTAGGATTTGAAAACCACAAGTATTCGCTGCTCGACCGCGGCTGGGATCGCGTGCAGCGCATGCTGGAAGTGAATGGTTACATCGGACCGGCGCCGGTATCGCTCGAAGCGTACACATCGATGATCCAGGACCAGCAGGCCCTGGTCCCACAGGTAACCCCCGACATGGTTCGGCGTGCTCTGGCGCATCTCATTCTGCCTGAATCTACCGTTCAAACGCTTGGCGTTGTCGCCAACTCCAGACGCAGTATTTTGATTTCCGGTCCAGCCGGGACCGGAAAGACGACCATTGCGAAAGCTTTGCACTCCGCCCTCGGCGGAGAGATGTGGATACCGTACGCCATCGAAGTCGATGGACAGATCATCAAAGTCTTTGACTCTCACAACCACAAACCCATCGATCCCCAGCCCCCGCGACGCCATGACAACCGTTGGGTAAAGATCGAACGACCTGTGATCATCGTGGGCGGCGAACTCACGATTGAAGCGACCGATCTGACGTACAGCCCTGGCGTTCGCTATTACGATGCCCCGTTCCAGATGAAATCCAATTGCGGCACCCTGGTGATCGACGACTTCGGCCGGCAACGCGTCGATCCGCACGAATTGCTGAACCGCTGGATTATTCCCCTGGAAGGTCGCGTGGATTATCTGACGCTTCACACGGGTAAGAAAATCCAGGTCCCATTCGAACAGACGCTCATTATCGCCAGCAACCTCGAGCCCAAGGACCTCGCCGACCCGGCGTTCCTGCGTCGAATGGGATACCGTCTTCGCGTCGATCTGCCATCCCGAGACGCCTACGCTCAAATCTTCCGAGCCTACCTGGAGCGAAAGAGGCTGGAGTACTCGCCCGAACTGGTGGATGTGCTGTTTGACTTGTACGACAACACAGGGACCCCGCTTCGCAGTTGCGAACCAAGAGACCTGGTCGAGCGATGCCTTGATATTTGCCGGTATGAAGGCCGTCCGCTCAGTGTCACTCCCGCTTTGCTTCACCTGGCCTGGAAGAACTATTTCGGAACGCACTGAGGCCGCCTCGGGCGCCGGCTAACGGAAGGCAGGTCTCGCAGGTCCGCTCATCAAACGATCAAAATTCTGAAATCGAAACAGCGCGTCATTCCTGCTTCGTCGCTTGAAATCGAGCAACCACCCCATTCCCACTGTCCAGCAGTTCAAGATTCTGCCCGGCAATCTTCCATCCGGCGACCTTGCCGAGCGCTGTAAACAGACCCCCTTCAATATCCATGCCTTGCACGCAGGCCATCCGTGTCACGGCGATTCCGCTCAGACTGAGAGCATTTCCATTGAGCCGATAGGTCCCTGTCAGCTTGTTACAGCCAGTCGACCCAGCCACCCCGTTGTCAGCCGCCCTGAAAATGAGGAAGGCCTCCTGCTGTCGTTCCGCGAGAATCACAGGTTTGCCCGAAAGGCGCGTCAATTTCCAGCGTGTGTCCTGCAGTGGTGGCGCAGGCGCTGGCGCCCCGCAGGTTTCGCCGGGCCAGATATCCAGGTACTTATCCACGACAACGTGAAGGGTCTGTCCCTGACCTTCAGCTTTGGGACGCATCTCCAGCTGGCCCTGAAAATTGACTTTCATTTCCTCGCCCGGTTCGCGTCGGGTGCTCGTGTAAGCGCTTTCCAGGTCCTTGTATCCTGCCGTCATGGCGACCGGCCAGCGTTGCCCGGTCTGACAGTCCGTGAACGTTGCGGCGTCGGCCATGTAGCGGAACATGCCCTCCATTGCCGTTGTCGAGCGCTGCATCGTCATCGTAATGCTGGTGCCCGCGCCGCGGGTGAGCACCGGATACGCTTGCGTCGTTATGAACATGAGCCTGCCGTCAACAAGGATGCGGGCGCGCACGGAATACGAGCGGTCCGGTTTTATGCGCGACCGGTCATAGGGAATGGAAAATCGAAACGGAGGCATACCGGACTTTTCAAGACGCACCCGGCCTATTTCCTCGGCGGCGGCATCCGCTCGGGAGACGTCCTCGAGGACCGCCTCGAATATGGCAGTGGAAGGAAGCACCATTCGCTCCCGATACGTAGCGCTTCCGGTGACGGCTGCCTGCTGCTGCACGGGTAGCCCAACGAGTCTCATGGCGAATAATGCCACCGCCACCACGAAAAGACAGAACGAGCCTGTTCTTCTCATTGCCAGCTCCTTGTATTGTTGAGAGGTCTCATTATAGATCTGTCGATCCACCGAAGATCAGGGGAGTGAAAATCATTTCTACGGTTGACTTGAGTTCGCAAACAGACTAAAGGATCACGTGCTCTATTCCAGAGTTCTCGTGGTCGAAGACCACGCCGCAGTACGACGGGCGATTTGCCTGAAACTTGAGTCCGAGATGGCGGTCGTGGGCGAAGCCTGCAATGGCGAAGATGCTGTCTCGATGGCGCGCGAACTCCAACCCGACGTGATCCTGATGGATGTCGGCCTGCCTAAACTCAACGGCCTGGAAGCGACCAGGCAGATTCGCAGTCTTGCTCCCCATGCCAGGACCGTGTTCCTCAGCCTCGAGGCTTCTCCCCATGTCGCTCGAGAGGCCTTTCGCTGGGGCGCGTGGGGCTATGTTCACAAGCTACAGGCCCAGAAGGATCTCATTCCTGCGATTAACGCTGTGCTCGCCGGAAAGCAATTCCTCAGCGAATCCGTGCGATTTAAGGATTCAGATACCGGAGGCTGCCCACATGAGGTGCAGTTCTATTCCAGCGAGGCCCAACTCATTGAACGCGTGACGCAGTTCGTTGGCTCCGCAATGAATGCCGGCACCCCGGCGATCCTGCTGGCGACCCGGTCTCACGAAACCAGTGTTGCAGAACGGCTTCAGAGGATGGGGTTCGATATGAATCGCGCTGTCCATAAGGGCGCCTACATTCCTCTGGAAGCGTCCGATACTCTTTCTCGAATCATGGTCAACGGCATGCCAGATCGCGACCGCTTCTGTCGAGGACTTGCCAGCATTCTGGAAACCGCAGCCCAGGGAACAATGAAGCCACCCGCCGACGTTGCGATCTTTGGCGAGTGCGTCGGGGTGCTGTGCGAACAGAACAACACCGAAGCCGCAATTCAACTCGAGAGGACCGGGAACGACCTGATACGGGCGCGCGACATGAAGATCCTTTGCGCGTATCCCCTGAGCGCGTTTCAAAACGAAGCGAACGATCACGCCTTCGCAAAAATCTGCGAGGAACATACAGCGATCCATTTTCGCTAGCTCGACACCGGAACTTTTCCGCGCTTCCCATAACTTCCTTCTTTCAAATTGCTCTTTTCATAAAAGCATCGGTGGAATAGGCTTACGGATCATTCGCAGAATAAGCGTTCCTAATGGGAACTGCCATGGATGGACGACATGATCGTGATGGAGGATTCACAGTCAGATTAGGAAGGTTCTTTCCCGCGATCCGGTATTTACCGAATTTTCTGATTTTCAGGCGACTGCGTCCGGTTCAGCGCCTTCCCGCGTGCACTGTTCTGATCTGAGACCGATGGAGGCATCCGTATGAATTGCAGAATGCATCGCTATTTCCGTGGGTTATCCGTGTTGATTTGCCCGCTCCTTGTGTTGCAGACCGCCTTCGCAGGGCAATCCGGGGGGATAAGTATCCTCGTTGTCGAAGGCAGCAAAGCCCAGAATCTGCTTTCTGTTGAGGCCGAGAAACCCATCAGCGTACGCATCGTCAACAGTGCAGGAGTTCCGCTGGAGAACGCCAGTGTTCTTTTCGTGCCACCGGAGTTTGGTCCTGGCGGCGCGTTCGCCAAGATCGGAGGGCCCGTCAATGTAATGACGAATCGCCAGGGGCTCGCCGTTGCGCCGCCGTTCATTGCGAACTCTACCGCGGGTGACTATGAAATTCAGGTTATCGCGTCCTACATGGGGCAAGTCTCCCGAGTGCTGCTCGCACAAAGCAATGTCGAAAAGCGGAAGTCAGGCAATAAAAAACTCATCATCATTTCAGCACTGGTCGGTGGTGCAGCGGTAGCTGCCTTTGCCGCCTCCGGCAACAATGACGATCCGACTACGCCACCTCCACCGACGAGGACAACGACGGCGCCACCGATAGTTTTCCTGAATTCGTCCGTCGGCGCACCGCAATGAAAAAGAACTTCCCGAGAAGGTGCATCATGCGCGTTCCAGCGGGTACGTGGATAGGCACAGGTCTTTTGTTGCTGCTCTGTACTGTTTGCGCATCGGCCCAGTCCATCAGTGGGCCGTCGTTGGGTTTTCTGCCGGACGAAAAGGGTTCAACGATCTGGCCCGTGCTCGGAATTTTGGGCGCTGCAGTTCCGGGAGAGCCCTT
>DASTBJ010000759.1:0-5917 GCA_035712125.1 Terriglobia bacterium | reverse complement strand
CAGGATTCGTCCAATTTCAAAATTTCGCTTCCCCTCACGAATTCGGGGAACGACGTGCCTGACCCCGATTTTCATACTGTGATCCCGCTGCTCGACTCCCCCACCAGACCGAGCGCCTGCATTGCATACAACTTCCTGTATTGAGAATGAGGCATGCCTATCAGGCTCGCATGAGTACCCTGCTCCACAATTTCCCCGCGATTGAAGACGAGAATCCGATCCGCCTTCTGAACGGTAGACAACCTGTGAGCAATGGTGATGGTCGTTCGGCCGCGCATGAGTTCCTGGAGCGCCAGTTGAATGTAGTACTCCGAGACCGCGTCGAGGCTCGATGTCGCCTCGTCCAGAATCAGAATGCGCGTATCGGCCAGAATCGCCCTGGCAATTGCAATCCGTTGACGTTCACCGCCGGATAGCTTCACGCCCCGTTCTCCGACGAGGGAGTCGTAGCCCAGTGGAAGCGCCATGATGAAATCATGCGCAAACGCCTTGCCTGCCGCGGCCCCGATTTCAGCGATGGAGGCGCCGGGACGGCCGTAAGCGATATTCTCAGCAAGGGATCGATGGAACAGGATCGGGTCCTGTGGCACGACGGCGATCTGCCTGCGTACCGATTCCATTGTGACGTTCGCAATGTCCTGACCGTCGATATAGATCCGGCCTTCATCAACCGTGTACAGGCGCTGGATGAGTTTCACGAGCGTGGATTTCCCTGAACCTGACGGCCCCACAAGCGCGATGCTCTCGCCCGCGGCAATTTCGATGGCCACGTCCCTGTACAGGTAGGAGCCGGCGCCGGGATATCGAAAGCTCACATCGTCGAAGACAATCATGTCCTTGCGCTTCGATGGAGCAATGACCAGCGGACGCGCCTTGGGTGAGTCCTTCACTTCGTCCTCGCGCATCCAGAACAGAATGACATCCTCCATGTCTGCAACCGAGCGCTGCAGATGCGCGATGTGCTGGCCTATGTCTCGCAAATATCCGCTGATAATGAAGAACGTCGTGATGACAAGTACGATGTCACCCGGCGTGGCCCTGCCCGCTCTCCAGAGAAATATCGTCGCCGCCATCATGCTCGAGGTCATGCCGACACGGAACACCGAACGGGCCGCATCGGCGCTGACGCCAGTCTGCCAGGCTCGATATGCTTTCGTTCTCCAACCGCTCACGACGCCGCCGAATAGCACGTCCTCACGGGCTTCGGCACCAAAGGACTTCACCGTGGCGTTGCCCGTGATGATGTCGGCCAAAGCCGCGCCTATTTTTGTGTCAGCAGAGGCAGATTCCTTAAAACGCGGCGAGAGAATCTTCACGGAAATCCATACGCTTCCCGCGGCATAAACAAGGATCATGACGCTGCTGGCCAGGCCTATCACGGGGAGCTTCAGCGTCAGCATGATGGTTACTGCAATCATGATCGTGACGGCGGGCAGCAGGCCCATCAACAACGTGTCTTCAAACGTATCCATGGCCCACATGCCGCGTGTGATCTTGCGGACTGTGCCGCCGGCAAAAGTGTTTGCATGCCAGTCCGAACTGAAACGCTGGACCTTGTATAGGGCCTGCGACACGATGGCCTGGAGGTTGCGCACGGCAAAAGCGTTCCAGAATAGCAGCGAGCCGTTGCGCAGGACGTGGTGCAGGAAAGCCACGGTGATGAATATCCAGAATGCTCCCCACGCGGCGTTCCATGCATTGGCGTCCCCGGCGGAATGACTCGCCATCGCGTCGACGATTCTGCCGGTGTAGACCGGAATGATCGCGTCCATCGACACGGACAGCAGCATCAGCGCTGCAGCGCCCGCTCCAAGCCATCGGTTGGGCCGCCAATAATTCCAGGAAAATCGCGCGAGGTCTCTCCACGTGATTGGTTGCTTCAGTTGCTGCTGTTCGACGGCGTTACTCATCGCAATGCTCCATCGCATTTGCGGAAGCGGCTTTCCCGTCGGCTTCGTTTTTTTGAATTGAAATCGGAATCGGGAGCGGGAGGCCGCTCCCGCTAAATCAGGTTTCTTCTCCGTGGAACTGTCCGCGGATACACTTCATGAATCCGGGCAGGGAGAACGCGTAATAAGCGGGGTTTCGTTTCATTCTCACGAGAGGATATTAGCCGGTCCCTGCGAATCGACGCCAGAAATTTTTGGTGCCTGATTTTAGGGCCTAAGCAACGCCTGCAAATGCTCGGTGGCCTTTTCGACGGTGCGCGTGGCGTTGTCCACCGCCTTCTTCGCGTCTTCCCAGGCGGAATTGGCGCTTCTGAAACGCTCCTGAGCGTCCTTCAGCACGTGCTCGGCTTCGCGCAAGGAAAGTTTCGCTGCCGCGATTTCCGTCTTTCGCGCCTCCTCAAGCTTGCGCATGTCCTCAGAGGGCCTCGGGCTCTGGCTTGTCCTGGCAGTCGCCGGTATGAGCGCAGCCAGCGTGTCAAAACCGGGAGGATCCACATCGGCGGTCAGCCGGCCTGGAGCGGGAGCATCCGGGAGCAATGCATACACGGACATCGCTTCGAGCGTGGTGCTGATGCGGCGTATCGCCTCCGGCGACGCGCTGTGACCCGCATCACTCATCAATCTGGCGGCGAGACGCAAGAGATCCTCGAGGGCTTCGCGCCGCTGTTCGCCTGCTCCTCGCATGTCGGCGGCATTCCCACTGAGCTGCGATGCCTGGGCTTCGCGGAAACGCTGGCCTGCCGAGATCAGGCGATCGAATGCATTGCGATGCTTCCAGTACAGTTGATTCACGACCCACGCAGAGACCGTAGGCTTGACTAGCGCCTTCACCCGATTCGCTTCGTCGGCGCTGCCACCTGCCTTCAATTGCGCGGCCATCGCGTTGCGCGCCGGGATGAATTCTGTCAATGGGAGGGAAAACAACGCATCGACGTCAACCTCGACGTCGCCTTTCGCCTTTTCTTGTTTATGGTGTTTCGCCATCGACTTCACGTCCGACTATGCCGGGCCTAACCTACCATATCTGCATCTCCGGACCTGTGAGGCCTCAGGAAGGCGGGTTTAGAAGGCGGCTCTGGCAGCGTGCTTTCGGTGGCGATCCAACAAAATTGGGGACAGACAGATAATTCGCAAGGCGAATCCTCTCTCTGTCCCCAATTGTTCTGCCAGTTACTTCTTCTCTTGAACTTCGATTCTCGAAGCGAGGTTCGAACCGCCTCTTTCCTGGTAAGTTACCCTCAAAGTGGCGCCCGACTTCCCAGTCAGACCCTGCGCTCCACCCTCAACGCCGGACATCTGCGTGGCATCGTTATAAGTGAACACCATTTCCTTGTTGTCCGCGCCTTTGATCGTGATTTGCTTCGCAGCGACATCGACTTTTGCGAGCTCGCCCGTTGCCGTCCTGCTCTGAGGAGCAGCGCCGCCAGCCGGGGGTTGCTGAGCGCCCGGCCCGCCACCTCTTTCGGGGCCTCCAGGAGCTTGCTGTAAAGGGGCTGCAGTCAAGCAGACAGTCACCAGCAGCACAGTCGCGATTGCCGCGACAGTTTTTGGAGTCTTCATTGAAACGACCTCCTGGTCTTTAAATTTTCAGAAGTGCCATTTCGCCCGCAAGAATCCTGCCAACCTGACCTTCGTGCGTCATAATGCGGAGAATTCCTTATTTATATTGGCGGATTGAAGGTCCGCGTGTCCTCGTAGAAAGCAGCCCGCAGGTGGTGAACACCGCGGAACCGCGGAAATTATGGTCCCTCCTTCGATCTCGAAAGGACCGCTACTTACCGATTTTTGCGGGGTCCCACCATTGCCAAACGTGGAAAAAATGGCTGGAGGACTCGTTGTGTTACGAGTGGAATCTCATGCCGTGTCTCGTGAATCCGGCTATGATCTGAACATGACGTCGGTTTGGGCTCGGCTGAATGTCGAGATGCTGCTGACCCAACTCGTGGCGTGGCTTCCGCGATTGCTCTCGGCCATCGTGATTCTTGTCCTCTTCTCGCTCCTCTGGCGTTTTACCAAACCTGCCGTTCTCCAGATACTCTCTCGGGCTGGCCTGGATCACGCCCTCTCCCAGATGGTTCTGAGCGTTTACCGGTTTACCGTCATGACCCTCGGCTTCATCATGGCTGCAAATCAGGTAGGAGTAGATGTGGGTGCGGCTCTGGCGGGCCTCGGCGTTGTCGGCCTCACGATTGGATTCGCCGCGAGAGACAGCTTGAGCAATGTGATGGCCGGTTTTCTGATCTTATGGGACAAACCCTTTCGTTCGGGCGATTGGGTGACGCTCGGTGATAAGTACGGCAAGGTCGAGGAGATCACCATGCGAACAACTCGCCTTCTGACATGGAACAACACCCGGATTATCATTCCGAATCAAAGTGTCATCAACGAGGTATTGGTGAATCACTCGAGCTACGGCATGATTCGGGTCGAGGTTCCCATCTCGATGCAGCCAACGCGGGACGTCTCCACAGCCCGGAAAGAAATTATAGAAACAGTGCGCGGGATTGAAGGAGTGCTGTCGGATCCTCCTCCAAGTGTCGTTGTACGAGCCATAGACGCGGCCCGCATCAGTTTGACAGTCCAGGTGTGGACCGCGGATGCTGAACAGGAGATGCCCATTCAGTTCAGAATACTGGAAGCATCAAGGCCTCTGCTGCAGAACCCCCACGAAGCATAGTGCGCGCTCGGCTGCAGACGTCAAGCTTCTTGCGTAAAGCCTGGCGACAGTGCAGACGGGCGGCACACCCCTGACCATAATTGGATTGTTGAGGGTCCTCATGCTCTTTCCCCTGGAAGTCTTGATGCAACTGGCTGTTCTTCTCATTGGCGTAGCGTGGGACCGCAGGTCAGATCGTAGCCTCGCGGCCGGCTGACCGCACCCAAGCTGAGGTCACACGACCCCATTCCGGCTGGTGCTATACTCCGTTGCCCGAGACTCATCACTACTGACAATCTGTCAGATTTTATGACTTGAGTCTGCGCCTGGAGGAGACATGGAGCTCGGAATCCAACCCGATTACATGAAGATCCTGAAGCTGGACGATGACGAATGCCGGCGACGGCTGGAGTTCTTTGAACTGACAGGGGAAGACTTCCAGCGCCTGACGAGCCTGCGGTCGTTTGCTGAACGTTGGACCCAGGAAATCACGGAGGGTCTCTACGCGTTGATCATGAAACACCCGGAGAGCCGTTCATTCTTTCCGGACGAAGCGACGCTTGCCCGAGTCAAACGATTGCAGAACGCGTATTTCCTTCACCTCTTCTCCGGTACCTACAATATGGACTACGTCCGCGACCGTCTTCGCGTAGGAGCGGCGCACGAACGCATTGGTATGCCGCCAAAGTTGTATCTCGGCGCGTACCGCCGGTATCTGGCGCTTATTCATGAAAAACTGCGCAACCACTTCAAGGGCAATGAAGCGGAATCCGCCAAAGCAATAGAGAGCATCCGCAAGATCATCTTCTTCGATATGGCTCTGGCCATTGATACCTACATAGCCGCGTATCTCGAAACGATGACTCGTCATCAGGCGGCGATTCGGGAACTTTCAACGCCGGTCATCAAGGTTTATGACCGGATCCTCTTACTCCCCATCGTCGGCACGGTGGACACCCAGCGCGCGAATCAGATCATGGAGACGGTCCTGGTTCAGGTCGTCGAACAGCAAGCGAAGGTGATCATCATCGATATTGCCGGCGTTCCGGTCGTAGACACGAAGGTAGCAAACCACATTCTTCAGACCACGGCGGCCGTTCAGTTGCTTGGTGCGCAATCCATTCTGACCGGGATCTCGGCTTCGGTCGCCCGAACCGTAATTCAGCTCGGCGTTGAAATCACGCGAATCGCCACAAGGTCAAAGCTTTCCGAAGGAATCGAACTCGCTCTGAGCTTGATCGGCAAAAAGATCGCTTCGAAAACGACGCGCGATTCAGAAGTTGAGGAGTGATGTCGAGTATGCCTCCCGGAC
>DASTBJ010000758.1:0-3086 GCA_035712125.1 Terriglobia bacterium | reverse complement strand
GAGGGGGGAATTCTCGAAGACCCCGCAGAATCACCGCCCGAAGACCTTTTTGAACTTACCCTGGACCCTCGGTCCTGTCCGGACGGCGACAGCGAGATCACCATCGACTTCGAAAACGGCATACCCGTCGGACTCAACGGTCAGCGGATTCCCCCGGTTCAACTTCTCGAGGATCTCAACGAGATCGGCGGCACGAACGGCATCGGCCGTGTCGACATCGTGGAAAATCGCGTTGTCGGAATGAAGTCGCGCGGCGTCTATGAAACGCCGGGTGGGACCCTCATCATGGCGGCGCACCGCGAGCTGGAGTCCCTTTGCCTGGATCGTCAGACACGGCACCAAAAAGACATCTTGAGCATCACGTATGCTCAGCTCGTGTATGACGGCTACTGGTTTACGCCATTGCGCGAAGCGCTGGACGCTTTCGTTGCAAGGACGCAGGAATTTGTTACCGGCTCAGTGACCCTCGCGCTGTACAAAGGGAATCTGAGCGTCGTCAGTCGCACCTCACCTCACAGCCTGTATCAGGCAGACATCGCTTCCTTCGATACTGAGAACTACAACCACCGCGATGCCGAAGGATTCATAAATCTTCTGGGACTTCCGTCAGCGGTGCGATCCCGGCTTTACCGCGAAAGATATGAAACTCTGGCAAGGACGGTTTGAGGAAGATCAGGATCCCGTCTTCGAAACGCTGAATCGATCGCTTCCGGTCGATGCTGTACTTCTGGACGTCGACGTACGTGCGAGCCAGGCCCACGCGAAAGGGCTTCTAGGCGCAGGCATCCTCACCGAGGACGAATGGAAGGTCATCGATCGCGGCCTCGAAGATATCCTCGGTCAATACTCGCCCGACGAAGTGAAGTCGCTGCCGTATGAAGACATTCATACGTTTGTCGAGGCCACTCTGGTCGAGAAGGTCGGGGCCGTCGCCCTGAAGCTCCATACAGGAAGAAGTCGCAATGATCAGGTGGCGACGGATTTCAGACTATTTACCAGGAAAGCGGTTGAGCTTGTACTTGCGGACCTCGAGGCCCTCGAATTGGCGTTCATCGACAGTGCCACGCGCAACTCCACGGCGCTTCTCCCGGCCTACACGCATTTGCGGCGGGCGCAGCCGATTCGATGGTGCGACTACTGTCTGGCATACGTGGAAATGTTTAAAAGGGACCGCGAACGATTTACGGAATCGCTAGGGCGAGTGAATGTTCTGCCTCTTGGATCGGGTGCGGTCGCGGGCTCAAACTTCGCGCTCGATCGTCACGCCATTGCCAGAGAGCTGGGGTTTACCAGAATTTCCGCTAACAGTCTCGATGCGACCTCCGACAGAGACTTCGTCGTTGAATTCCTGTCGAACGTGGCGATCACAATGGCTCACGCGAGTCGTCTCGCTGAAGACTGGATTCTTTATTCGTCGTCCGAATTTGGCTTTCTGGAACTCTCGGAAAAGGTAACGACGGGAAGCAGTCTCATGCCGCAGAAAAAGAATCCCGATGGGCTCGAACTGATTCGCGCCAAAGCCGCGATGACATCCGGGCTCCTCGCCGGCTTTTTGTCTGTGCTTAAAGGGTTGCCGACGGGCTACAACAAAGACCTGCAGGAAGACAAAGAGGCGTTGCTTTCGGCATTTCAGAATGTGCGGACAACATTGAGTGTGCTGCGGCTCACAGTGAGGACCGTTGAAATTCGAGGCGAACGGATGCTGCAAGCTGCGTCGGACTCGTTCATGGGCGCGACAGACCTGGCCGATTATCTTGTCCTGCGCGGAATGCCATTTCGCAAGGCTCACGAGGTAGTTGCGCAGGCTGTCCGAGCAGCGCTTAACGAGGGAAAACAGCTCGCGGATGTCGACTTGACGAGCTTTTCGCCGGAATTTGCGAATCTCCCGAAAGACTACCTTCACCCGGCAAATATCGTGGCCCGCAAAAACGCTTCCTTCACGCGGCCTTCCAACCTGTAACGCCAATGCCCGGGGAATCTATCGCCGCCCAAGTCCAGCGCGAAGTCGGATCATGGCCCGACGTGCGAGTGGACACCTACGGCCAGGGGATGGTCTTTTTTCACGTCGGCCGTCGGGAGATCGGGCACCTCCATGGAGACCGTCTCGCGGACCTCCCAGTACCCGTCCGCATCCGCGAGCAACTCGTGGCCGCCGGCAAGGCATCGTTGCACTACCTGCATCCAAAAACGGGCTGGATCAGTTACTACATCAAAGGTCAGGACGATGTGGCACCGGTCATCGAGCTGTTCCGATTGAACTACCATCGGCCCTGGCTCGAGGGCAAATAGCCGTTTAGTTCTGACGCTTGACGAACTCTACCGTTGCTTTCTGAAGATCGCCGCCAGTTCGTTCCGCCATTCCGACCATCTTGTCTCCATTAATCGTCAGTTCGAACGTCATCGTGCGGTCGGTCCGCGGCGAGAACTTCAGAATGACCTTGTCGTCCTTGATCATCCCTTCTGTAACCGGATTTTGGCGAGCCGCATCCGGGCCCAATGAGCCCGTTATCGAATTGCCGGTCTGATTGAGGATCGCGATCCCTGTGTCCTTCCGCGTGGATCCATCTTGACCCGTGCTCGTAATCGTTACTTGCCACGTACCTGTAACGTCTGCGGCAAGTGCCGCCGAAGACACGGCGAGTAAGAGACCGGCAAAGAAAAGTGCTCGTCGTTGCATTGTTTTCTCCTTGCCACTATTACGGAATCGCGGCGAGAAAGTTTCCCGGAATGTTTCCTTCTACATGGAATGCCATCGAATCGACTTAAATCGGTCAATCAACCCGAGAATAATTGCAAGGACAGTCACGAAGATGGAGAACCCAAAATGGCCAAGCGCGGCCGGCACTGTCAAGCGCCCGATGACCAACAAACCGATGAAGATCAGCGGAATTTTCCGACCGTAAAGGACTCCGATCCGGATCAGCAGGTACAGCATCACGATGTACGGGATGAATTCGTAATTCACGCGGCCCCTCGAGAAGACAGCCCGTATTCTAATGACGCTCGTCGCGGGGTTTACGTTCGAAGGGGTGAGCCGAATTCAGTCCGTGTCCCCAAAGATCGTCCTTCCGACGCGGACCTTCGAT
>DASTBJ010000757.1:0-26783 GCA_035712125.1 Terriglobia bacterium | reverse complement strand
TGTTCTCATGATTGATGGCAAGGTAGTGTTCAAGAAAGCGATCGGTGGCGTCGACGATTTGATGTTGAACAACCGGAAGGCCGGGGACGGGCGTGCGCAGATTCAGGCTCGATTCGACAAGATACCGATTCAGGTTCAGGCCGGCGTTCGCGAAGTCGTGGTTGGGTTCGTGGAGCGTTCCCGATTTGAGTCCACCTCCTATTTGGCCGGCGGCGGATTGGGCGGCGGCGCCGTATTCGCCGGTAGTGGCGGCCTACAACCCGATTTCGACAATGGCGCCAACTCCTTTGTTCAAATCAAGGGCCCCTACAATCCGCAGGGCATTTCCACACTGAGTCGCTCCTTGATTTACGTGTGCGATCCCAAGAAAGCAGGCGAAGCGCCTTGCGCGAAGCAGATTGCGGAAAACCTGGCGCGCCGCGCTTTCCGCCGGCCGACGACGGAAGCGGATCTGGCCACCCTGATGCCGTTTTATGAAGAAGGCCGGAAAGAGAAAGATTTTGATCGAGGAGTCGAACGACTCGTCGCCTATGTGTTGGCGGATCCCGAGTTTCTCTATCGCGCCATTCGAGGACAGCAAACTGCCGCGACAAGAACCGGCGAGGTTGCTCTCACAGACTACGAACTCGCGACGCGGCTGTCCTACTTCCTGTGGAATACGGGCCCGGATGACGAACTGTTCAAGCTGGCCGCAACGAAGGAACTGAGCAAGCCCGCAGTGCTGGATGCTCAGGTCAAGCGCATGCTTGCAGATCCGCGAGCCGCCAGCCTTGCCACCAACTTTTCAATGAAGTGGCTCGGCCTGGACGGTCTCGAAAACATCAAACCGGATCAGCAGATCTATACGGGCTTCAACGATCAACTGAAAAAGGACCTGGTTACCGAGGCCCAGACGTTTATTCAGAGCGTCCTGCTCGAAAACCGGCCGCTCGTTGAATTGCTCACGTCGGATCGGACCTACCTGAACGATCGAATCGCGCGGCACTACGGGATGAACGACGTCACCGGGAGCCAGTTCCGATGGGTGAAACTCACCGACAAGAACAGATTCGGGTTGTTGGGCAAGGGCGCGGTTCTGATCAAGACGTCTTACCCCGATCGCACGTCGCCCGTTTTGCGGGGCGCGTGGGTACTCGACAAGATTATTGGAACGCCCCCGACTCCGCCACCACCGGGTGTGGAAACGGACCTCAACCAACAGCCCGGCGAAACGCCGAAGACCGTGCGCGCGCGTTTGGAACAACACCGCGACAATCCGACCTGCCGTCAATGTCACGGTGTGATCGATCCGATGGGTCTGGCTCTTGAGAACTTTGACGCAGTCGGTCAGTTCCGCACGACCGACAGTCGGGCGGCCAATGCGGCGATCGATGCGAGTACAGTCCTGACGTCGGGCCGCACCATCAACGGACCGGGGGAGTTGCGCGAGTTCCTGTCTGGCGATCCGTCGAGATTCGCGCTGTCGTTCACGGAGAAACTGATGATGTATTCCGTCAATCGTCCGCTCGAGTACTCCGATATGCCGCAGGTGCGCGCTGTCGTGCGTGGCGCGGCCAAAGAGAACTACACGCTCTCTTCACTCGTTCAAGGTATCGTTCGTTCCGATGCATTTCTCAAACAGGGTCCTGCTCCCGCTCCAGAGGCGGCCGGGACGAAGGTTGGCAATTAAATAGAGGAGATTCCCCATGTTTATTTTCAAGAAACATGTTCCCCGAAGAACAGTACTCAAGGGCGCTGGAGTGACGTTGGCTTTGCCGTTCCTGGAAGCCATGGTGCCTGCCGCAACGGCACTGGCGCAGACAGCGGCCAATCCGAAAATTCGCGCGGGCTTCTTCTACATTCCTCACGGCGCTGTTCAGCATGACACCAAGTTCGGGGCTGAGGGCGATCTTTGGACACCTAAAGGAAAGGGCGCGGACTTCAAGCTGAACAAGATCACGGCGTCGCTGGAGCCCTTCAAGAAATATGTGACGTCGTTCGGGAATCTCGAGAACAACAACGGCTCGGGCGTGCACACGCGGAACCCGGGCACGTGGTTGAACTGTCAGCAGAACACCACGACGATCGATCAGATCATTGCCAAGAAGGTCGGTCAGGAAACGGCGATGCCGAGCCTGGAACTGGCCTCGGAAACAAACAACCAGCAAGCGGCCGGCTCCGGGACCGCCACGACGCTCTTGTCGTTCCGCGACGCCAACACCTCTCTTCCTGCGGAATACAACCCGAAGAAGATATTCAATGCGCTGTTCGGGACAACGACGCCGAAGGAGCGCGTCATGAACGCACGCGAGTCGGATAGCCTGCTCGACACGATTCTCGTGCGCACGAAGGCGTTCCAGGCGCAGTTGGGGCCCGCGGATCGCGCAAGGATGGAGGAGTATCTGGAGAGCGTACGCGAAATCGAACGACGGACGGGAATCATCGCGGCCACGGATATCTCCAGCATGAAGATCCCCGAACGCCCCGTGGGCGTGAACGACAAGTTCGACGAACAGGTTGATCTCATGTTCGATCTGCTCGCGATCGCGTACCAGGCGGATATTACCCGTGTCGCCACTTACCTGATGGTGGCTGAAGGGACGAACCAAACCTACAACCACGTGGGTGTGGCCGATTCGTTCCATCCAATTTCCCACCACGCTAATGAGCCGGAGAGGATTGCCAAGGTTTCGAAGATCCAGACCTGGCACATGGAGCGCTTCGCCAACTTCCTGCAGAAGATGGCGTCGACCAAAGACGGCGACGGCACGCTGCTGGATCACTCGGTCTTCATGTACGGATCGAACATGGGCAACAGCGACAAGCACAGCAACTGGCCGATTCCTACCGTCATCGTTGGCGGCGGTAACGGCAAGATGAAGATGGGCGGCCAGCACATCGAGTTTGCGCAGAGAACGCCCCTGGCCAATGTGCTCCTGACGGTGCTGCACAAGTTCGGAATCGAACAGGAAAAGATTTCTGACAGCACGGGCATCATTTCGGATCTCTAGGATTCAGGAGGCTCCGTTGGATCGCAGACAAGTACTTAAAGGCGCGATGACGGGGGCGCTCACGCTCTGGGCGTCTCCGTTGCTTCGTGCTGCCCAACAAGCGAGCGCGTCCGCAGGCGTAAAGAAGGTTACCGACAGGGTTTCGGTCATCGATGCGGGAACGAACGTTATTGTGTTGTCCGGTGGCGATGGTCTTTTGTTGGTCGATACCGGCGCTCCGATGTCGGGCGACAGACTCGCCGCGGCGCTCAAAGGCATCGCAGCAAATTCGAAGGTCACCACCGTTTTCAACACGCACTACCACCTGGATCAAACCGGCAACAACGAATTGTTCTCCGCTGCCGGCGCAAAGATCATTGCCCATAACCGCACCCTCCAATGGATGGCGAACGAGTACTGGATTCCCGAAGAAGTGCGTTATGAGAAGCCCCGGCCCAAAGGGGCCTGGCCGACTCAAACGTTCTTTAACAAGGAAGCCATGAAGGCTGGCGATGAACAAATCGAATACGGCTACCTTCTCGACGCGCACACTGGCGGAGACCTGTATGTGCTTTTCAAGAATGCCAACGTCCTCGCGGTGGGCGATGTTGCGTCTCCCGTGAAGGATCCGGAACTGGACTGGATCACCGGTGCGTGGATCGGCGCCCGAGTCACCGCGATGGACCTGCTGCTCAAGATCAGCAACGAGAGGACGCAATTCGTTCCGGGTACCGGTTCGGTCATGACCCAGGCAGAGTTCAAGGCGGAACGCGAAATGATGGAGATCGTTCGGCAACGGCTCTTCAAGCAAACCCGCGCCGGTGACGGTCCCAAGGATATGTTGGAGGCTGGCGTGTTGAATGACCTCCCGCGCACATGGAAGGATCCGTATAAGTTCATCTACGCTGCTGCGAAAGGCACGTGGGGAAACAATAACAAGCTGGACCCGGATGTTGTCTAGGCGTGGTGGGCCCGACGCTAAAGAATTATCGTGGAGGAACGAGTGAAGCGGTTCATTCTCAGCATTGTTTTGATGGCTGCCCTGGTTGCCATAGCCCTGCCCCAGGCGAACACCGGGCAGCTGGCCACCGCGATCCAAGAGGGCAAACACGCAGCGGCATTGGAGATGATTCGCGCGGGAGCTGACGTGAATGAGGCTCAACCCGATGGGACGCGTCCGATTCACTGGGCGGTTTACCGCGTCGATTATGACCTCATGGATGCGTTGATCGCGAAAAAGGCGAAGGTGGACGTCACCAATGAGTTTGGTGCGACACCTCTTACCGAAGCGACGAAACAGGGCAATCCACGAATGGTGAAGACGCTTCTGGCTGCCGGATCCGGAACAGAAGGCGCGAACGCTGACGGTCAGACCGCATTGATGATCGCCATCAAGAATGGTGACCTGCCGATCTTCAATATGCTCATCGACGCCGGAGCGAATGTCAACGCCGTCGAAAAGGTGCAGGAACAGACGCCGTTGATGTGGGCTGCCGCAGCCAATCGCAATGCAGCGGAGATGGTGAAAGTCCTTATCGCAAAGGACGCCAATGTGAATGCTCGCGCCAAGTTTAACGACTGGCCCGGCCAGATCACTTCGGAACCTCGCGCCCAGTATCACACCTATGGCGGTCTGACGCCGCTTCTGTACGCGGCTCGCGGCGGTTGCTACGCCTGCGTTGAAGCGTTGGTAGGTTCGGGTGCAAATGTCAATATGCCGAACAATGAGGGTATGACGCCCTTGATGATCGCTCTCGACAACAGCCATAACGGTGTTGCGAAGTTTCTTCTGGATAAGGGCGCCAATCCACACGTTTGGGATATCTACGGCCGCACCGCGCTTTACGTTGCTGTAGACCATGCCCCCGGAGCCGCCGCTGCCGGCGGTGGTGCTGGCGCCGGCGGTGGTGGCAGACGAGGCGCCGGCGGCGGAGCCGGTCGCGGTGGTCCCGGTGGCCCTGGTGCAGCTACGATCCCCGCAGTTCCTGGTGGCGGCCAGGCTGCGGCTGGCAGAGGTGGCGCTCCTGGCGGCGGTGGACGTGACACCGGTGACGGTGGTGCTGCCGCTCCAGCAGTAGATAGCGGCCCTCAAGTGTCGAGTATCGAGATCATCAACTTGTTGCTGGCTGCCGGTGTGAGTCCGAATTCGGAACTGAACGCGCGCCGCCCGGAAGCCGGCAGTGGCGGTCGTTTCGCCGATCCGCTCCTCAGTTCGGGCACGACGCCGTTGCTTCTCGCCCTGGTCGGCAACAAACCGGATGTCGCGAAGGTTCTATTGGACAAGGGTGCGAATCCGAACATCTACGGTATGGGCATTTCACCGTGGCTGTATGCTACCGGTATTACTGCTGGAGTTCTTAATACAGGCCGAGGCGGCGCCCAAGGCGGTGGAGGAGGCGCCACCGTCGATATTGAGCTTTTGGATCTGATGCTGAAGCATGGCGCCGACGTGAATGCCCAGGTGAACGGCGCCGACAAGTATTCCGGGCGCGTCTCCTATGCGTGGCGCGACCCCAATTTTATACAATCCAACGAAGGAATGACTGCGCTCCATGCCGCCGCTCGATCCCAGAATTCGACTCTTGTTAAATACCTGCTGGATCACGGCGCGCGCACGGATATCGTCGATGCATCGGGGAGGACGCCCCTCGATGTCCTGAATGGGGTTCCTGCGCTTCCGCCCCACGTGACTGCGGACGCGGAGGGACTGATCGCGCGAGAAGACCTCGCTAAGGTGGCGCCGAACGCTCCCGCTACAAGGGGTGGCGCCGGTGGCGCCAGAGGCGCGGCTGCCAACTCTGCGGTCGTGCTGGAAATCCGTACGCTCCTGCAGAACGCTGCGACAAAGCCTCAGTAGTTTTGCGATAACGAAAGGCCCCGCGAATAGCGGGGCCTTTCTCTTTAGTAAGGCTTCGAATCGCGATGATGCCTGCCGTTGCTGATCTCAATTCTATTGAGTTCCACGACTCCTATCGAAGCGCCGGAGTGCAAGAACGTAGACGTCAGATCCTATCGCTGGCGGAAGCATTGTCGCGGGTTTCACCGCGCTCGCGTCATGCTCTCGTCACAGAATTCCCACCCGTTCTTGACGTGTCTGCACACGCGTGTCATAAGTGCGTTGGCCTTATCACCACGGAGAACTTATGAATATGCAGCTTACGCGGCGTGACTTGATGAAGGGTCTGGCGACCTCAGTTTTCTCCGCAGGCATTCCTCGCACGGCGTGGGCGCAAGAGCCACCGACGCCGCTCATGAAGCGCTTGAGCGAGTATATGAGTCAGGCCGAGAGCCGCGCGCTTCCAGCAGACGTATTAGAAAAAACCAAGTACCACATCCTCGATACGTTCGCCGCAATGATTTCCGGCTCGCAGTTAACGCCAGGTCGCGCCGCCATTCAGTTCGTTCGCGCTTACGGCGGCGACAGAGTGGCCACGGTCGCTGCATCCAATATCCTCTGCGGACCAATAGAAGCGGCGCTGGCAAACGGCGTAATGGCTCATGCAGATGAGACAGACGATTCATGGCCTTCAGGCTGGCATCCTGGTTGTAACGTCATACCTTCCGCCTTGGCTGTCGGCGAAAAGTTTGGTATAAGCGGCGCGCACTTCACGCGCGCGGTCGCGCTTGGCTACGACCTCGGAGCTCGAATGCTTACTGCATTGCGCCCGGGAGTCTTCGACACACACAAAAGCACCCACAGCATTGGCGGGATCTTTGGATCTGGTGCGGCCGCTGCATGCGCAGCAAAACTCAACTCGCAGCAGATCCGCTGGGTTCTGGATTACACAGCGCAACAGTCGTCCGGTATCGCAGCCTGGAGTCGAGACACCGACCATATTGAAAAAGGCTTCACTTTCGGAGGTATGCCGGCGCGCGGCGGGGTCACTTCTGCGTTGCTGGTGCACTCCGGCTGGACGGGCGTTGACGACATCTTCAGCGGCGAGAACAATTTCTTTATGGCCAACGCGCCACACGGCGATCTGAACGCTCTCATCGATAGACTCGGCGAGCGCTTCGAGATCATGCGTACGAGCATCAAGAAGTGGACTGTGGGAACTCCTATTCAGGCGCCCCTGGATGCCCTGGACGCCATCTTGAAGCGTCGTCCGCTTGCGCCTGATCAGGTGCGCGAGATTGTGGTACGCATGGACCCGCGAACCTCCGTGGTGAACGATCGCGAGATGCCCGACGTCAACATCCAACACATGCTGGCGATCATGCTCGTGGATCGAACAGCAACTTTCGCGGCCGCGCATGACAAGAAACGCATGCAGGATCCTTTGATTCTTCGTCAAAAGGCGAAAGTACGTCTGGAGCCCAACTCGGGGCAGCCGCTACTCACGCTCACGCTTTCCGATGGCTCAAGCATTACGGAGAATCCAACCGCCGTGCGTGGCACGGCAGAAAACCCGATGACGCGTGGTGAAGTGGTGGAGAAGGCTCGCGACCTGATGCAACCGATCCTGGGCGTTTCGGCGACAACCCGCCTGATCGATCGCCTCCTCGATTTCGAAAACATCAGGAACGTTCGCGAGCTGCGCCCCTTGGTTCAACGTGCCTGATTGCACTCTCTACATCTTCGTACGTCTTGCAACGAAGGTGTTATTGGCGAATTCCTGAAATCGGGCGGCAATAGGCATTGATACAGCCGCCGACACTGTTGCTCGCATTGATATGAATCAAGTCTTGGCGAAGGTTGCTTCTTCCGGATCTGGCAGTTGGGGTTGTGATGGTGAAGAGAGCGCGGCAACAGGAAATCATCGGTTGCAGCCGAACAACAGCGCATGCAAGCATGTGGTGCCGCCGCGCTTGCGAGAGCGTGTCGAGTTCGCCAAGGTTGAAATGCCTTCGACAAAAGGAGCCGGAATGTTCGTGTCTAGACTGAGAACGCTTACGATCGGTGTCGCCACACTCGGCGCAGCAGTTGCAGTGTCCGTTGCTGGGTCAGGACAAGGCGGCGCCCCTCCGTCCACGGGTGAGACCGAGTGGAGATTTTTCGGCAGCGACGCGGGCGCGACCCGGTACTCGCCCGCCAGTCAGATCGACGCCACCAATGTCCGCACGCTCAGCGTGGCGTGGCGGTGGTCGGCGCGGAACTTCGGCCCGAGGCCCGCAACCTCCATGCAGGTCAGTCCGGTGATCGTCAACGGCGTGATGTACACGACGGCGGGAATCAACCGCGACGTCGTCGCGCTGGACGCAGCCACCGGTCAACAGCTGTGGCACTGGCGCCCTACGGGCGACCTGCTGCGGTGGTTCGACATCATCGATCCGCTGGCGAGGAGTTCGGGCCGCGGCGTCGCCTACTGGAGCGACGGCGCGGGCGACGAACGGATCTTCGTCGTCATGAACAGCTACATGCTCGTGGCGCTCGACGCCAAGACCGGGCGGCAGGTGACCGGCTTCGGCAAGAACGGTGTCGTCGATATGGCGGAGAACCTCCGGTGGAACGAGCGGCCTGGGCTGCCGCGTGAAGGGCGCGTGGCCAATACGTCTCCGCCGGCGATCGTTGGCAACGTCCTGGTGGCCTCGATCTCGATGCACACCGGCTCGACGCCGAATCTGCCTGGGGCGTCAATCAACGAGAAGTGGCCCATGAACATCCCGGGAGACGTCGTCGCCTACGACACCAAAACGGGCAAGATGCTCTGGCGCTTCAACACCATTCCCCGCCAAGGGGAAGAAGGCGCCGAGACGTGGCTGACGGCCGATCCCAAAGTCTGGGACGTCCCGGGCGGTCTGAACGACTGGGCGAAGCAGCGTCCGGAGCTCCGCCAGCGGCCGTCGAACCAGTACACCGGCAATGCGGGCTTCTGGGCGCCGGTCACTGCGGACCCCGAACTTGGTCTGTTCTACATCGGGGTGGAGTCGGCGACGAGCGACTATTACGGAGGGTACAGACCGGGAAACAACCTCTACGCCAACTCGGTGCTTGCGCTCGACGCGAAGACCGGCAAGCGTGCCTGGCACTTTCAGCTGACCCACCATGATCTCTGGGACTACGATCCGCCGACCGCGCCGATGCTCGCGGACCTCACCGTCGAGGGTCGCCCGGTAAAGGCCGTGGTTCAGCTCACCAAGCAGGGATTCGCTTTTGTGCTCGACCGGGCCACAGGCAAACCGGTGTGGCCAATCGAGGAGCGACCCGTGCCCAAGTCCGATGTGCCCGGAGAATGGACGTCGCCGACGCAGCCGTTTCCCACCAAGCCAGTCGCGATCGAACAACAGGGAGTCACTGAGAATGACCTTGTAGACTTCACGCCGGAGATCAAGGCCGAGGCTCTTCGCGTGGCGCGCCAGTTCCGCCTTGGTGGCCTCTATGCGCCGCCATCGCTGCCGAATGCGGCCGATGGCACGATGGGCACGTTGACGGCGCCGTCCGCCACCGGCGGCGTCAACTGGCCAGGCGGCGCGATCGATCCAGTGGACGACGTACTGTATGTCGCCACCCAGAACCTCTTGTTCCGGGCGCAGGTGGTCGCGGGATCACCGAATACCGGAGTCCTCTATCACGACCCGCGCGGTCAGGCCGCGGGGCCCGCTACCACAGTGTTCGGACTTCCGCTCCTCAAGCCTCCCTACGGTAGCATCGTCGCGATCGACCTGAAGACGGGTGATCGCCTGTGGAAGGTGCCCCATGGCAACACACCGGAGGCGATCCGGACGAACCCCAGGTTGACAGGCGTGGAAATTCCCAACACCGGGGCCAACACCAGAGGTACGGGACTGCTCGTAACCAGGACGCTCTTGTTCGGCGGCGAGGGGGGCGCAGCTCCTGTCCTTCGGGCGTGGGACAAGAAGACTGGAGCGGTGGTCGCAGAGATTCAGCTGCCAGGGCCAACCACCGGATTCCCTGTCACCTATACGAACGCCGGGCGGCAGTACATTGCCGTGGCCGTACGGGTCGCCAACGCCGTAGAGATCGTGGCTCTCGCACTTCCGGCGCCGGCGCCGGCCGGACGGGGAGGACGAGGCGGGCGTGGAGGACAGTGACGTTGCTCCCACTGGTCGATGCAAGTCGCGGGCACTATCAGACGCCGATAGCCGCGTGATTTGAAGAATTCGCCAACGACACGTATGTCCGAGACCTAAATCTCGACCTAACGACGTCGCGACTGGAGTTGGTTCGGTCTGAGGGTATACCGCCCTCGGACAAGATAATCAGTCAAGTTGTCGATGCAAACTTGCCCTGGTCCGCGCAGATCCTATCGCTGGATCAAAGGTCCACCCGGCAACGAGACCAGCGCCTCGGCATGCCCCAGGATGAGTTCTAGCGCTCTTCGGGAAATTTGGGCATGCTCGCGGGCGATACTCTCGGCTCGAGCTCCCTGCCGTTTGGCGATCGCTTCGATCATTTGCAGATGTTGGTCCCGTGCGATGACGAAAATTTCCTTCGATTCCGGGAATTTTGTCTGGAGTGATACGAGTGCGCGCCGCGAAGCCAGTGGCAAGGAAAGCAGGCGATCGAGGACGTGCTTCAAGGTATCGTTCTTTGCCAGTCGGATAACCTCTGCATGGAACTTTTCATTCAGTTCCAGGTATGCCGGGAAGGTTTCAACTGTCGGCTCACCCAATGTGTCCATCTCTGCCTGGCATTTGCGTAGATTGTCCAAGTCACGTTCATGTTCTAAGCGCTCGGCAGCTATACGCGCGGCGCCGCCTTCGATCAGCCCGCGAACCTCAATGCCCTCCCAAAGGTTGTCGAGTGTGAATTTACGGACGATGAATCCGCCTGATGGATACGGTTCGAGCAGACCCTCATGAGCCAATCTTTCCAGAGTAAGCCGGATTGGCGTACGGGACACACCCATGCGAGCCGCTAAGGGAGCTTCCGATATCCGTTCCCCGGGTTCGAATTCACCAGCGAGGATCATCTCTCGCAGGCGAAGAAGAGTGCGCGCAAGATGGGAATCTGCTTCAGAGCCTCGAAAACTTGGGTTTTCACTTTCTACCAAAGCCTTTTACCCTCCGATGTCGTCGACATGACTGGGATGCAGGTTATTCAACGATTAAGCCCCTGTCAACGCGGACTTCAGTTGAATCGGCATGCTGACTTGGTAATTCAGCATGCTGAAATGTACTTGACATTCAAAAATATAAGGATTTAAGCTCCGAAACCTTTAAATCAGCATTCCATTTTGATCTGATGGCATTCTAAAATGCAGACGCTCAATTCGGAATGTATGGCGGAGGCCACCGAATGAGGCAACTTGGCGTCTTGTTGTTGGCATTGGCAGTATTGACAGGGTCGCTTTACGGCCAATCGACGAATGGGTCGATAGGCGGAACAATCGAGGACGCCACCAGGGCACTCCTGCCTGGAGTAAAGGTCACGGCAACCAACGTGGGAACCGGCGTCGCTTCCACTACGCTTAGCAATGAATCGGGCGCCTATAACTTTCTGAATCTGTTGCCGGGCCAATATAAGGTCACTGCGGAGCTGCCCTCTTTCCAGTCTGAAACCAGGACCGATGTCGAAGTCGGGAACGGTCAGCAGCTTCGCTTGAATTTCGTCTTGAAGGTCGCAGGCACTCAGCAGTCCGTCGAAGTAAGTGTTCCGGTCGATTCTCTTCTCGCGACGTCGAGCGCGTCTGTTGCCGGAGTTCTAACCGAACAGCGCGTTCGCGATCTTCCCGTCATTGGCAATAACGCGATGGATCTGTTCTCAATCATGCCAGGTATCGTTTCCGGGTTCTACGGCACCAGCGGTCAGAGCCGGTCGGAAGCCAGCTATGACACCTATATCGGCGGTTTGAATGTCATGGGGAACGTGAACCTGACTCGCGATGGCATCAACAATAGTGCTGCTGCGACAACGACGTTGGCAGGCTTTCAATCCGCTACCGTCTTGAATCCCGACCTTGTTGGCGAGTTGCGCGTCGTTCTTTCACCCGTGGATGCGGAGATGGGAAGAGGCAACGCGCAGATTCAGGTGCTCACTCGATCGGGAAGCAACACGTACCGGGGCAGCGCTGTATGGACGGTGCAAAACAGCGCCTTGAATTCCAAGACCTGGCAGGAGAACACCACAGGCGTTGCTCCAAGCGCTCAGCCGGGCTGGTACAACACGCATCAATACACATTGAGTTATGGAGGACCGATTAAGAAGAACAAGACGTTCTTTTTTGTTCTCTGGGATCAGGTGTTGACTTGGCAGCGATCCAATGTTCTTTCGACCACGCTTACGCCTTGCGCGCGTAACGGCATCTTCCGTTTCTTTGACGGGGTCATCAACGGCAACGCCGCTATTACGAACAGTTCCACGCAGATGCGGTCCGTAGATGCGGCAGGAAATCCTGTAACGAATCTTGGTCCACTGCGCTATGGAAGCGTGTTCGGCGCTTTGCCCGCGAATTTACCTCCGGCGAACGAAGACTGTTCGAACCTGGCGGCACTGGTGACACCGAACGCGCCATGGGATCCGAATCGTACCCGTTTCGATTCGACCGGATATGTACAGAACCTGATCGGCCCGGACGTTATGCCGCTTCCGAACCGCTGGGATACAGGCGACGGGTTGAATACGGCCGGGGTTACCTGGCTGCGGCGCGTTCGTGGAAACGGCGATCTTGGTGGCGTTTCTTTCCAGGGAACCGATCAACTGAATCGCCGTCAGATCAACGCCAAAATCGATCACAACTTCAATTCGCAACATAAAGCCGCATTTGGCTACACCTACGAATTCACCTACAGCGAGGGCCAAAACGTTCAGATGGGATTGCCTATGTACCCGAACAGCGCGCCGGCGTCTCCGGCTTACCGACGGCCACATGTGTTTACGGTGAATCTGACGTCGACGTTAACACCTAACATGGTGAATGAGGCGCGCGTCGGACTACGGCGAACCGCCAACGAAGCGGCGCCTCAGACCAATGACAGTCTGCAGGAATACTTCTTCGACGTGAACGGCTATCAGGTGCTCCCCAGAATGGGATCCGGCACGAACTTTAGCGGTACAAGCGCTGTGCCATTCCAGAGCGCGATCTTCAATTACTTCACGCCCTCTCGCAATTCCGCTCCTTTCTGGACCTTTAGCGATACGTTCAGCTGGACAAAGGGAACGCACGCACTTAAGTTTGGAGGCGAATTTCGGCGAAACGGTGTGACGATCAAGGACCTCGGCGAAGGGTCCAACGCTACGCCTATAGCTACAGGGCGGACCGAACTCGATACGCTCTTTGCGCAAGTCTCCGGGATAACAAGCACGACACCGTTTATGACGGGTCAGCCTACAGTTCTGGCCGGCACGGCCAATACGGGCAACGTGCTGGCAATGCGTCAACTCCTGAGTTTCCTGGCGGGATCGGTGGGCAATATTTCGCAAACCTTCTACTTGAATTCGTCGACGGATTTAAAGTGGTCCGACATCAAGTCCTCAGCCAAGCGTGAACGGACGACACGTCAGAACGAATACAGTTTCTTCGCAAAAGACGACTGGAAAGTGCGACGAAATCTCACGCTGAATCTTGGCGTTCGCTGGGACTACTACGGGGTGCCATGGGAAGCCAATGGCATGACTACAGGTCTCGTGGGCGGCAGCGACGCCGCCTTTGGATATTCCGGACGGTCGTTTGACGATTGGATGGCCCCTGGCCAGCGAGGCGAGCTGACAGAGTTTGAGTTTATCGGTCCGAACTCGCCGAATCCGAGCCACAGGCTGTTCCCGAAGGAATTTAATGATTTCGGGCCGGCGGTCGGCTTCGCCTGGCAGCCTTCTTGGTTTGGCGAGGGAAAGACGTCGGTGCGCGGTGGCTATCAGATCACTTATCAGACGCGAACCACTCTGGGCGCATCCGCGGTTCCAGAGCCTGCAACAACGACCTGGAACGGGACCATCGCCGACAACGCCGGGAGACCGGCCTACCTGGATTTGGCCACGCTCCAAGCCTCCGGTTCATCTCTACTTCCGGTACCCGTTCCAGTATCTCCAGACCGGCCACTTCAGCCGGTCCCCTTGACGCGCAGTCAGTCGCTCACCGTTTTCGATGCGAGGCTCGCGAGTCCATATGTACAGAACCTGACCCTCTCCGTCACCCGTTCAATAAACAAAGCTTTTACGGTTGATGTCCGTTATGTTGGCACGCTCGCGCGCAAGCAATTCATGGGTTTGAACATCAATACCGTAAATTTTCGCAGCAACGGATTGAAGGATGCTTTCGACATCGTACGCGCCGGTGGTGAATCAGCCCTGTTAAACGACATCTTCAGAGGGCAAACCGTTGGAGGTCAGGTATTCAATGGCACGAATGCCGGAGCTTTGCTGCGATCGAGCCCGAACTTTGCGAACAGTTTGGCCAATGGCACCTATACCGGAGCAGCTGGGACGCTGAATACGCTATCCAGCACTGCGTGTGCTGCGAATCCGTCTGTCGTTGGTCAGCCGGGCAGTGTTCTGCGTTGTAATGGATTTCCGGAAAATTTCGTAGTGGCTAACCCGCAGTTCAGCAACGTGACCTACAACAGCAATCTGGGTAATAGTCAATACCACTCCATGCAAGCGCAGGTCACCATGCGGCCGACTAGTGGTATCAGCTTCCAGATGTCTTATACCTGGAGCAAAGACCTCGGAGTCCAGAACTGCTGTTCGGGGCCGGCTGGTGGCAGCCAATCGGGCAGCTTCACCGGGCTGACAGACCCTCTCGATCGAAAACTCAATTACACCCTCTCGGGTGGCGACCGCGCCCATATGCTTCAAACCAACGGTTCGTTCGACCTCCCGTTTGGCCCGAATAAGCTATGGCTCAGTCAATCGTCCGGGGCAGTTGCGCAGATTGTTGAGGGCTGGAAGCTGGGTTGGATCTTCAGTCTGATCAGTGGTCCGCCGCTGGATATTTCGGCTGCCAACACGCTTTACGCCAATGGTGTACCGGATATCGTGGGACCATTTCCGTTCGACAAAGCCGGAGTGCGTTGGGGGCAGAACGCAGGAACATACACGGGCGGCAATTTTTTCCCAACTGACGCCTTTACGATCGGCAAGGATCCGCAGTGTTCAAACACCGCCATTGTGGCAGCAAGTCTAGCCGCCAACTGCAATATCGCGGCTGTTTATGACGCGAAAACCGGGGCGCCGCTTCTCGTGCACCCGCTTCCGGGAAAACAGGGCAATCTCGGCCGGTATCCTTTGAGAGGCATTACCATCCCGAGTTTCGACATGAATGTATCGAAGAGATTCCGTTTCAGCGAGACAAAGAGCATGCAATTGCGAATTGATGCCAACAATGTGCTGAATCATCCCGTTGCGAACACTCCTCAATTGAGTCTTGCGCCGTCGGGCGGAACAAATGCGCTCAACACCAATTTCGGTCAGATTCTGAATGGAGGCACTTTCTCGGTTATTGGCGCCAAGACCGGCTTCCGGAAGGTTCAGGCGATGGTGCGATTCGATTTCTAAACGTTTTTTCGGCAACAAGAATCTCATGTTGAATCGATTTTGCTTAACAGCTGCACTCGCAGTCTTAGTCCTTTCGTTTTCGCCAACCGGAAGTACCGCGCAAACCCCATCAGTCACCTTCAACAAGGACGTACTGCCGGTGTTACAGAAAAACTGCCAGAACTGTCATCGGCCGGGGCAGATTGCGCCGATGTCATTGCTGACGTACCAGGAGGCGCGACCCTGGGCGAAGGCGATGAAGGCCGCCGTTATTGGCCGGACGATGCCTCCATGGTTTGCCGATCCGAACTATGGCCATTTCCTAAACGAACGTCGACTGACCGACGCGGAAATCGACGCGATTTCAAAATGGGCTGACGCTGGTGCTCCGGAAGGGAACGCCAAGGATGCGCCCCGTCCCATACAGTGGCCGGAGGACGGCTGGCAGATCAAGCCCGACTATATTGTCGACGGCCCTAAGTACGACGTGCCTGCGAAAGGTGTTGTGGAATGGACGTGGTATGTCGTCCCCGGTGGTTTTGACAAAGATACCTGGGTGACGTCGATTGAGGTGCTACCGAGTCAGTTGGCTGTGACTCACCACGTGTGTCTTTCTTACATCCAGCACACTCCCGACATTGAATACTTCAAGCCGGTGCTTCCGCGTCAGATTCAGCGCGATGAGAATGGAAATGAGATTCGCGGTCGGGGCGGCGCTCGCGGAGGTCCGCCCCAGGGCAACATTCCTGGTGGGCAACGCGGCACTGGTGGACAACGCGGCGGCGCGACGGGTGTGGCAGCTGCCGTTCCTGGCGGAAGCGTTCTCGCGGCGCTTTTCGGCCGCAGCGCCGGCACAGCATTGATCGAAGAATGCTATGAGCCCGGCAGGCCACCCGCGGATTTCCGTCCATACAACGCAGCCAAGTTGATTCCGGCAGGAACGGACATCGCCGTCAATGTTCATTACACGCCGAACGGCAAGCCCGTCACCGATCATGTGCGGATTGGTTTCACGCTCGCCAAGGAGTTGCCGAAGAGGCGCTACATTGCAATGAGCACATCGTCCCCTTCAGGGCCCGACCAGTTTGCGATTCCGCCGAACAACGGCAACTGGGAAGCGCCTCCAGCGGTGGTGACTTTTAATACCGATGTCGAGCTGGTGGGTCTGATGCCGCATATGCACGTCCGTGGGAAAGCTGCCCGGTTTGACATGGAATACCCGGACGGGAAGAAGGAAACGATCCTCAATGTTCCACGCTATGACTTCAATTGGCAGCTCTGGTACGACACGTCGATTAAGGTCCCCAAAGGCGCTATGATGAGGGCCTATGCCTGGTATGACAACTCTGCCAATAACAAGTTCAACCCCAATCCGAATGCAACGGTGTTTTACGGGGATCAAACCTGGGAGGAAATGCACTTCCCATCCTATGGGTTGGTGTTGAACGACCTTAGTATCGATCCTCGCACTGTCATTCGAGGGGCCGGCAATGGTGGAAACTAGATGACGAACAAGACGAGGGCTGGAAGGAGCAAGGCGTCCAGAAGCCTCTTTCTCCTGGGCGCGTTGTTATGCGCCTTCGCGCCATGGTTTCACGCTGCGTTTTTTCAAGTTGTTCCACCTGCCGTGCTCATCATCGAAGGCGGCACATTGATCGACGGCAACGGCGGTTCTCCGCTTCGTGATGTTCAGATTGCGATCGAAGGTAATCGAATCGCGAGCATCGGGCGGAAGGGACAAAATCGCCCAGCCAATGCGCAGCTGATCAATGCTGACGGCAAGTTCATCCTGCCCGGACTGTGGGATGCCCTGGATAACTTTGTCTGGAATCAGGGCGAGATTCTTCTCAATAACGGCGTCACGTCCTTTATCGGAATTGGCGATATGGGCGAAGTGGGCGTCGTCTACACCGAAGGCGTCAAGCGTGGCAAAATCCGTGGGCCGCGGCCGTTCGATTGGCCGGTTCACTTTGTCGGTGTAGGGGCCCCGGTTCTGGGAGGGAACCGATCTGGATTGGAGTCGCCATTCCAATCGCCGCATGTGCTGAACGGTCCGGAAGATGCCCGAGAATGGACCAGACGGCTTTTAGATCTGGGCGCGTCCGGCATTTCGTTCCAGAACGGGGCCATCGCGCCGGAAATAATTAAGGCGGCCATCGACGTCGCTAACGCCCGCGGCAGGCCCGTTGGGATTCGCGCTGGCGGTGGGAGAGGCGGAGTCGGCGTTCGGGAAGCCGCTGGCTTGGGCGCAGGATTCATCCCACGCTCGAACGGCGTCGCTGCCGCTGTGTCATCAGCAGAAGGCGCAAATGAGCTTCAGTTATGGGCCGAAATGGATGAGGTCAGGGCGAAGGAACTCATTCAGGTACTGGTGGAGAAAAAGGTGGCGCTCATTCCTGCGTTCATTCAGAAGGCCCCAGGGCTGCCCACCGGATGGAGCAAATTCGAGGCGCAAGCCCGCCGAATGTTTTCAGATCCCGCGCTAGTCGCTTATTACCCGCAGGTCCGCGCGCAGGCACTACTCGCAAATTACGTCGATCCGCCCAATGCGAGACCAGACGCTGTCGCCGTCACATCAAAGGGATACCAAAACGCTCTCCGTTTTCATCGAATGTTGATCGAAGCCGGCGGGCGCGTGTTGATTGGCACCGACGGCGGTAACTTTGCTTTACCCGGACTCGGAGTCCATCACGAGATGCAGGTGTTCAGCGATGATATGAAGTTACCTCCAATGCAGATCATTCAGGCCGCGACGAAGTGGGCGGCTGAAACGATGCGTGTGGCGCAAGAGGTGGGCACAGTTGAGGCAGGAAAACTCGCGGACCTGCTTATTGTGGATGAAGACCCTTTAGTGAACATCGCGAACCTTCAGAAGATCGCCTTCGTCATTGCGGACGGTAAGATCCAGCCTCGCGGATTTCAGCCCTGGTACTGGAGTCCATTCGGTGGCGAGGGCCCCATCACGATTCCTGTGGTCGACGATCTGGACTGGGCGCTCCTGCTTCGAGGGCAGCGCGGTGGACGAGGGCTCGGAGGAGCCGGTGTAGTCGGCCGCCCTCAACCCACAATCGAGACGATCGATTCGGGACGGCGTGATTACTCCGATCCGGATTTCTCGAAAACAGTGGTTAAGGAAGGCGGTCCAACGCTGCAGTTGAAGATCACCGGGGTTGGATATTTCCAGCGATCGGTGGTCTACTTCAACGAAACTCCCGTTCCGACTCGTGTGGTCAATGCGAATGAAATCGAAGCGCGAGTCGACGAAAGTCTGTTGCGCGCGCCCGGGCGATACTCGGTCATCGTCAGGAACGCCGGCATTGCCGCTGCACAGAAACTCGGCGACGGCTCTTCCAATCGTGCGTGGCTGATCGTGGGGTATAGATGACGGCCACTGGAGGTTTTATGAAAAAGAAGGTGGCTATCACGCTTCAGTGCATGATTCTTTCAGCCGGCGTGGCTTATGCGCAACAGCGCTCGCCTCAGGCTGCCCGTCCGGACAACGCAAAGTCGCTGGCGCATATCGCCGCAGCGAAAAACATTGCAGCCGACGATTCTTTTCTCGCAAATCCATACAACTTCTTTTGCGTCGCCGGGAATGCGCGAGCGCAAAACAACAATGCGCCCGACCTCGAGCCCACAAAGCTCTTCGACAACGTCTACGCCGTCGGCAATTCTGAAACAGCGGTTTATGCCGTTACGTCTTCGGACGGCATTCTGCTTCTCGACGCCGGATTTGAGAACAAGGCGGAAGCTCTGGCTGCGCAATTGCAAAAGGCAGGACTGGAGCCAGGTCGTGTGAAATTCATTCTGCTCGGACACGGGCATGCGGATCATTTTGGTGGCGCAAAATTCTTTCAGGACATGTACGGGACGAAGATCGCGGCAACGGCTGCGGACTGGGACTTGATCAATGCACCCGCCGCAGCTGGTGCGGCACAGCGCGGAGGCGGGGGCGCGAAACCCGCAAAGAATGTCGTGCTTGCGGAAGGCCAGCCCTTTGTGTTCGGTGATCTCACGGTTACACCGATCGCAATTCCGGGCCACACTCCGGGGTCGCTTGCTTTCATCTTCCCCGTGAAAGAGAACGGCAAGACACGCATGGCAGGACTCTTCGGGGGAACAGTGTTGACGACGGGCATTCTCACGACCGATGCACTGAAGCAGTACACGCAGTCGATCGCGCACTACCTTGAGACAGCAAGGAAGATGAATGTCGAAGTGGAGCTGCAAAACCATCCGATTTTTGACGGGACACCCGAACGGCTCGCCCGAATCAAAACGGCGAAAGCCGGCGATGCGAACCCGTTCGTGGTTGGAAATGATCGCTACCTCAAAATGTGGAACATCGTTTCCGAATGCATTCAGGCTGAAATTGCCCGACGTGAAGGCGCCTGAAACCGGCCACAAATCAGAGGCAATTCTTAAGGGATAAAGACATGAGACGGATGGCGATTGTGATCGTGATGTTGGTGGTAGCTATTGAAATCTTCGCCCAGGTTCGAGGCCCCGCGCCCGCAGGCGGGGAAGCGGCTGGAGGTGGTGCGCAGCGCGGGGGGGCACCCGCTGGCGGAGCATTGCCCGGTGGCGGTGGTGCTCAACGTGGCGGCCCGCCGGGCGGCGGTCGCGGTGGTGGTGCCCGAGGAGGCCGGGCAGGCGCGCCGTTTGACATGACGGGTTACTGGGTTTCTGTTGTTGGAGAAGATTGGCGTTGGCGTGTGTTTCCCACCCGTGGAGACTATGGTGCTGTTCCCTTGAATCAGGCGGCGCGCCAGATTGCCGACGCGTGGGACCCTGCAAAAGACGCGGCTGGGGGCGAAGCGTGCAAAGCGTTCGCAGCGCCTTCCTTGATGCGTATTCCCGGGCGGCTGCACATCACCTGGCAGGATGATCAGACTCTCAAAATTGAAACCGACTCCGGGAAACAGACACGCCTGTTCTATTTCGGCAATCCTCCGGAGAACAAAGTCGAAGACTTCCAGGGCACTTCCAAAGCCGAGTGGGATCTCGGCAACGCCGGAGCCGGAGGACTCTTCTTTGGCCGGGGAAACGCTGCGGCGGGTCCTTCAGGTTCGCTCAAGGTGGTCACCAGTCGAATGAAGCCGGGCTATGCGACGCGCAACGGTATACCCTTCAGCAACACTGCCATCCTCACGGAGTACTACGACCTCGTGAAGCAGAAGAGTGGTGTCGAGTACCTCATTCTAACTGCGACTCTTGATGATCCCACATACATGAGTCAACCGATGTGGACCGCAACGCATTTCAAGAAGCAGGGCGACGCCACAAACTTTACTCCCGTGAGCTGTGATGGAAAGTAGGACGCCTATGAAAACGATTTATCTGTTGGTCGGAGTACTTCTGGTTGCGGGAGCCTCCATCGGTGCGCAGGTTCAAGCACCGGGAGCAAGTTCCGGAAATGGAGCGGGACTCGGTCCCATGGTCGCTGGAACCGACTTCTCCGGATCCTGGCGTCCGCAGCAACTCGTCACGGAATCACAAACAGCGGCCGGCGATCTCGCCGACTTTGGAGGCATTCCCCTGAACGATGCCGCGCGGGTGTATGCCCTGTCGTGGCCGGCCTCCCGGCAGACGGTCAAGCAGCATCAATGCATGGGCTATGTCACGCCGTACTTCTGGTACGCACCTGGCAACTACCGCATCTGGGAAGAACGCGATCCGTATACTCAGCGCCTGGTCTCATGGAGATTCTACGGTCAGATCGCGCAGGGCGACCGGACCGTCTATATGGACGGGCGTCCGCATCCACCTGCCTATGCTCCCCACACCTTTGCCGGATTTTCAACCGGCGAGTACCAGGGCAACACGCTGACGGTCACGACGACGCACCTCAAGCGCGGATGGATCAAGGCGAACGGCGTTCCGCAGAGTGACGCCGCGACAGTGGTGGAGCACTTCGTGCGCCATGGCGACAACATCACGGTGCTGGCGGTCATTGACGATCCGGTTTATCTCACCGAACCGCTGAGCAAGGCCTCGCTGCTGGTCCGGATGGCGAAGGATCCGGATGCCTGGCTCTATCCGTGCGACGATAGCGAACAGATCTTCGGCCGCAAGAGCGACGTGGTTCCCAACCATCTCTTCGGACAGAATCCGTACGCACGGGAATATGCCGACCGCCGGAAACAGCCTTTGCTGGCCGCGCTGGGCGGAGCCGAGACGATGTATCCGGAACTGGCGAACGCCATCCGTGACACCACGGCAGCGGAGAATCTCGCCAAAGCCCGGATGATGCCCTCCGGCCCACCGGCCGTCAGCCGCGCTCCCGATCCGACACCCAAGGACGGCGAGATTCATACGTTGCGCGTTTCCGGCGACGTGTACCTGCTGGCGGGAGACGGTGCAAATATCGCAGTGCAGGTCGGGCCCCAGGGCGCGTTCGTCGTCGACACCGGTTCGGGAAAACTGGCCGACAAAGTGATCGCTGCGATCGCCAAACTCAGCGCGAAGCCGATCCAGTTCATCCTCAACACGACGTTCCGCCCGGACCACACGGGAGGAAACGCAAAGCTGCAAATGGCGGGCGCCGATCCGAGTGTTACGGGCTCGTTCTTCTCGATGCAATTCCAGGGAGCCGGCCGCGGGGCCACCATTATCAGCCAGCTCAATACGCAGTCACGCATGGTGGAGCAGAAGCTTCCTGCCCCGCCGAGCGACACATTTGCCGAGGACCGGCGGAGGAAGTATTACAACGGCGAAGCCGTCGAAGCGTTTCCCATGCCGAACGCAACGACGGACGGTGACAGCATTGTGCATTTTCGCCGGGCCGATGTGATCGTGGCGGGTGACATCTTCACCACGACAGAGTATCCCCACATCGACACGAAGAACGGCGGAAGTCTGCAGGGTGAAATCAACGCACTCAATTTCATTCTGGATCGCACCGTCTACATCCACGATGAAGACGGCGGGACGATGATCATTCCCGGGCACGGCCGCGTCACCGATGAATGGGAGGTCGCCGAGTATCGCGACATGCTGGTCATCATTCGAGACCGTGTACAGGCGATGATCAAAGCGGGCGCCACACTCCAACAAACCCAGGCGGCTCGGCCCACCTTTGATTACGACGTCCGTTATGGCGCGACCAGCGGACCATGGACCACGAACATGTTTGTAGAAGCGGTTTATACAAGTCTGAAGAATCCACCGAAGACCGAAAACGCCAGATAGCGGGAGAACTCTTATGAAACGTACTCTTATGCTTCTTTTCCCGATAGCACTACTCCTCGCGAGTACACTGTCTGCCCACCATTCGTTCAGCGCAACCTATGACACTGGCAAGACAGTGAGTATTGAAGGGAAGGTTATTCAGTTCTTGTTGCGCAATCCGCATTCGTTCCTGCACATCGAGGTGAAGGACAAGGAAGGCAAGGTGGCGGTCTACAACGTCGAATGGGCGGCCGCGGGACAACTAAACGGCACAATTGCCGCATCAATCAAATCCGGCGATCTCGTGACGATCAGCGGCAACCCAGGGCGCGACCCTGCGGACCTGCGGTTACGCATGGTCAACATCAAGCGCACCGACGGACAAACCTGGGGATTCGATCCGGGACAGGTGGTCAACTGATTGATCACCGTTGTCGAATGGTGCAAGGCTCTCGAAGACACCCGGATCGGCGAAATCGTTCGTGAGTCGGCTTTCCCCTATGTAGAAGGAGCGCACGTACTCGGATTGGCACTGTCCGTCGGAACCGTCGTGTGGTTCGATCTACGGCTGCTCGGCGCGACGATGCGCACGCGGCCGGTGGAAGAGGTTTTTCGGAATCTGAAAGGATGGATGATTGCGGGGTTCAGCCTGATGTTTCTGAGCGGCGCGCTGTTGTTCACGGCTCACGCTGCGAAGGCGTACGCCAATAACTACTTCCGCGCGAAGATCGCGCTGATCGTTCTGGCGGGAGTGAATACTGCCGTCTACCACGTGACGATTGATCGGCGCCGATCGGAGTGGAGCGACGCTGCAGTTCCGCCAGTGGGAGCCCGCGCCGCCGGGTTGGTCTCGCTGGTATTGTGGTTTTCTGTCATCGCGGCGGGACGAATCTTCGCGTACGACCTGTGAGACCGATGGTGTGGGCAACCCTTCAACCTTTCGTGGAGTGGCTGGGATCGAGCGAATTCGGGCAATGGCTCGGACAATCGACGAATCGTATCGCCGGGCTTTTCGTGATGCATCTCATCGGCCTCACACTGCTTCTCGGCGGAACGCTTGTGATTGGCCTTCGGCTGCTCGATATCGGCCTGCGATCACAGCCCGTCTCGGGTCTCGCCCGCGACATCGCGCCCTGGCGGATGGCTGGACTGATTCTGAGCGTGATCAGCGGCGCACTGATTTTCACCGGTGGCGCAGTGAGCTATTTCGAGGGACCGTGGTTCCGATGGAAGATGACCCTTCTCGCCATCGCTCTGATTTTTAACTTCACCGCGTTTCGCACTGTGGCGTATGCCGATGAGGGCCGCTTCCATCCCTGGCTGCGACGCACCATGGGCGGGCTGACCCTCCTGCTTTGGTTCAGCGTCGGCGTGGCGGGACGCGCGATCGGATTTTTCTAGGAGGAATGAATGAGACGGATTTTGAGTTCGATTCTGGCAATTCTGGCGCTGGTTTCATTCGCCAGTTCGGCCGTTGCCCATCACGGGACTTCCATCACATACGAAATGGATAAGACGATTACCGTGAGCGGAACCGTCACCGAGTTCGACTTCGGCTATCCGCACCCGTCGCTGTTCTTCGACGTGAGGGATGAGAAAGGACAGGTCGTGAAGTGGGGAGCGGAGTTTCTTCCGACACCAGCAGCGTTGAGAAATCTGGGATGGACCAAGGAAACAATCAAGTTTAACGACCAGGTAGTTCTCGGCTGCCATCCCTCGAAATCGGGCAAGCCAGTGTGCGCCCTCAACAGTATTTCGATCAACGGCAAGCCTGTTAGTGTTGGCGGAGGCCCGGGCCAGCGCGGAGCCCCGGCGGCGCCTGCGACTCCAGCCGGCGGCGCGACGCGCGGCCAGCGCCAGTAGGAGCATGACATGAAAGGTATAGCGTTATTCCTGATACTCGCGGCAGTGTTGCTCCCGGCAGTGGTGTCCGGACAAGACACGAAATTCAATCCGCGCGACCTCACGGGTAAGTGGGTTCGCAATTCTAACAATCAAGGGTTCGCCAACGTGCCAGAGACCGGCCGCGGCAACTTTCCGGAAGCCCCGTTCACACCCGCTGGCAAGGCTGCCTACGAGAAAAACTATCCAGGCTACGGACCGCGAGCCAATGCGACACTGCGCAATGATCCAATGGGATCCTGCGATCCGCTTGGCATTCCGCGGAATCTGAATGCGGAAGTCGTGTCATCACATAACTGGTGGGAAATCACATCGGCTCCGGATCGTCTGATTCAATTCTTCGAGTGGCATCACGATTACCGCGTGATCTATACGGATGGACGGAAGCTTCCTGAGGTCAATGCGACGCTCGATCCCAAGTGGAATGGCTATTCCGTCGGTCGCTGGGAAGGCGACACGTTCGTCGTCGATTCCGTCGGATTCGACGAAAGGACATGGCTCGACAAGTTCGGCTATCCCCACACCGACGAAATGAAGCTGCAGGAGCGGTATCGCCGCGTCGACGCCAATACTCTCGAACTGACGATGGTTCTAACCGACCCGCAGTACTACACGAAGCCGTTCGAAAGCGATCGGAAGGTGTTCAGGCTAAACGCCCTGCAGTTCGAAAAGCCGTGGGACGAACAGATCTACTGCGTCCCGTCCGAAGAGCAGAAGTTCAACCGGCTCATTCGCGACCCCGCGAGCGGAAAGTAACAGCCTTGAAGTAGCGTGAACCGTGCTGTCGTGTCCCTTGCGCTGTTGGTTTCACGTCGGGGTATCCAGGTCATCGCGGACCAGCCTCGCTGGAGCGGGAACGCAGGCGCGCAGCGCGTTCATCATTCTCGGGACGCCCAGGAAGGTCGGAGAACTGGCAAAGGCCGCCGAGGTAAAGCGCGTCGTCATCACGCATTTCGCTCCCAACCAGGGCCGGAACAGGCTTCCCGGAGACGTCCAACTCGCCGCCACCTCGGGCGCTACTAGTGGATAACTACAGATGAAGCTCTCAATTTCTAAAGCGATTCTTGCGGCCGGCATTTTTTCTCTATTGGCTGTTTCGATAACCGATGCGCGTCAGAGAGGGGGGCCGCCGCAGCCGGGCGCTCTACCGAAACTGACCAAGGTTCGGGACGATATCTATCTCATCGAGAACGCGGGTCAGACCGTTGCAGAGATCGGCACTTACGGGGGAAATATCACGCTGGCGCTGACCGATGAAGGCGTGATTGCTGTCGATTCGAAAAACGAGCGAATTCACGAGGATGTTCTCGCGAAGATCAAGTCGCTCACGCCTCAGCCCGTGAAGTATTTGGTCCTGACTCACAATCACGCGGATCATGCCGCGGGCGCTGCGATGTTCGCTTCCGAGGGCGCGCAGGTCCTCATCACGACGGCCGATCGCGAGAACATGGCCAGGTCGCGAAATCCAGGGTGGCTGCCGCAATGGACCTATGCCGGTAAAGCGACGCTTTTTCTCGGCGGCAAGCAGGCCCAGTTGATGGAGTATCGTGGACACACCCGTGGCGATACCGTCGTGCTTTTTCCCCACGCGCGGGTTCTTGTCATGGGCGATCTGTTGACCACAGCAGATACTATCCCCCTGATCGTGAACTATGACGATGGCGGCAGTTGGGCTGAATGGACTCGCTCGGTAGACAGCCTTCTCCAAATGGATTGGGAGACTGCGATTCCGGGCCACGGCCCGACGGTGACGAAACAACAGGTTCGGGAAACTCGCGCAAAGATGGTCGCCATTCAGGAACGTGTCCGCTCCATGAATCGCGAGCGGAAAGGCCCGGACGAGATCTCGAAGCAGCTTATCTCCGAATTCGGCTGGGGATCCGGGCCCGCATCAAATAACGTTGCAGGAATGATTCGCGAGTTTCAATAAGGCGGATAGAAAATTAGGGAGATAGCGCTATGAAAATACTGATTCTGACCGCGATGATCTGACTTGGTCCTCCTTCATGCGCCGACGCATCTCCTCCTGACGTTCTTTGAGGGTTTTCTCCGACATCGGCAGACGCCTCGATATGAGCGACGGGCAGCATAGACGATGAAACAAACCACTGTTTCGATAACACTAGTCGGTGCTTCGAGAGCTGCCTGCCGAACAGGCGGAGGGCTAAGCGTTAGCTCTTGATGCTGCCGATGTCCCCGATGTCCTGCTCCGTCGCATCAGTGTCGGGTGATGCTTTCGTTTGGTCATGCTGCGAATGCAGTTTTGGCGAAGGACAAGTACATAAGCTTGTCCTGCTCGCTATCTATCGTTGGCCGGTTTTTGAAGTGACCACCGAGGGCTTGATCTAAAAGGCATACGAAAAGTTTTG
>DASTBJ010000756.1:0-4234 GCA_035712125.1 Terriglobia bacterium | reverse complement strand
CGTCACGCATGATCTGCGGGAAGCGCTCAGGCTCGGCACCCGGATTGCGATGCTGGAAGGCGGACGGCTTGTCGCGGTTCATGCCGCAAAGCAATTCATATCCGCACCTCAGCCTCAAATTCAGAAATTTATCGATGCCGTGCGCGACGGCGACAGGGATCTTCTGCACGAGGAGCAATGATGACGTTTCTCGATTACATGTCTCGGAACAGCGATCTCGTTCTTAATCTTACTGTGGAGCACCTGACACTTGTGGGTATCGCCATCCTTGCAGCAACAGCAGCAGGCATCCCTCTCGGCGTCGCGGCATCACGAAGCGCAGCGCTGAAACGCTGGTCGATCGGTTTAGCCAATGTGGTGCAGACGGTTCCCAGCCTGGCGTTGTTCGGGTTTCTGATTCCGGTTACAGGCATCGGCGGGACAACCGCCGTGATTGCGCTCGCTCTCTATGCGCTGCTGCCGATTCTGCAGAACACGTACGCAGGCATTGCCGGAGTGGATCGCTCCGTCGTTGAAGCGGCTCGGGGAATGGGAATGACCTCGCTTCAAATGCTGGCACAGGTTGAGCTGCCCCTGGCGATGGGCGTTATTCTGGCCGGAGTGCGAGTCGCGGCCGTGACGTCGATCGGTGTTGCAACGATCGCGGCAGCCGTTGGCGCAGGTGGTCTGGGGACGTTCATCTTTCAAGGGCTCACGATGGTAAACAATAACGTTATCCTGGCGGGCGCAATCCCGGCCGCGGTGCTGGCGATCTTCGCGGACGCCGCTCTGGGCTGGATGGAGCGCCGGCTGACGCCGAGAGTCGGTAAATCATGAAGCGATTCATCCTGATGCTGTGCGTTCTGGTTCTTGCCGGCTGCGGCAATTCGGGAGAGCGGCCGCTGATCGTTGGCTCGAAGAACTTCACCGAACAGGTTGTGCTCGCCGAGTTGATGTCCCAGGTCCTGGAATCGAGGCTTGGTGCCGAAGTGCAACGCCGCGCCAACCTGGGCGGAACTTTGATCTGTCACGAAGCCGTGCGGTCGGGTCAAATCGATTTGTACGTCGAATACACAGGCACTGCACTGACTGCAGTGTTGCATGCGGAGCCTTCGCGCGATCCGGCAGACGTGCTGCGCCGCGTCCGGGAGGGATACGATCGGCAGTTCGGACTTGAGGTCGGAGATCCGCTTGGTTTCGACAACGCTTTCGCCATTGTGATTCGAGGCGACGACTCGCGGCAATGGAACGTTCGTACACTCAGCGAAGCTGCTGCGGTCGCCCCGAAGTTGCGCGCCGGATTTGGCTATGAGTTCACAGACCGTCCCGACGGCTACGCGGGGCTGGCGCGCACGTACGGTTTGAAATTTGCCGAGGCCCCGCGATTGATGGATCTCGGACTCCTCTACCGCGCTCTCGAAGAGAAACAGGTCGACATCGTGGCGGGAAGCGCGACCGATGGCGTCATTGCCGCCAGGGGCTTCGTTGTCCTCGAAGACGACAAGCGCTACTTCCCTCCGTACGAGGCGGTTCCTATCGTGAACCGCAAGGCCTTCGAACGACATCCCGAACTCAAGGGAATCCTCAAAGCAATGACCGGACAAATCACTGCGGAAGAAATGCGGCGTCTCAACTACGCCGTGGATGGCGAGCATCAGGACGTCAAGGAAGTCGTCCGCAGCTTCCTCTCGGCGAAGAAGTGGAATTAGCGGCTTTCCCCGATCCTGTACAGGTGCGTCTGACTGCGGAGATAGATATCTCCGCCGGTAATCACCGGCGATGAAATGAAAGATTGATCCGTCAGCGTGTTCGTCGCCAGGACCTCAAATCGGTCGCCCATTCTCACGACGACGACATCGCCTTCTTCTGTAGCCAGGTAGAGCTTGCCGTTCGCGCCAACCGGAGACGCTTTGAAGTTGTAGGGTTTCGGCAAACGCATCTGCTGATAGATCGGCTGGCCGGTCGTTGCATTGAAGTTGCTCAGCAGGCCGCTGTCGGTCACAACGTAAAGGCGGTTCTGATGCACCACGGGCGAAGGCGTGTAGGGCGCGCCTCGCGAGGTCGACCACGCGATCGCATTCGACCCGGAGAGGTTACCCGTCTGGCCCAGGCGAATCGCCATGATCGCTTTGATCGTATGGCCGCTCATGGCGAAGACGAGATCGCCGTGCTGCACTGGTTGGGGAATGGAGTTTTCGCCGAGGCCCGCCGCCTCCCAGATCAGTTTGCCGGTGTCGAATTCGTAGGATCGGACCGTCAGGCCGTTGACCACGATTTGCCGTTTTCCCTCGTGCACAGCAACGAAGGGCGCGGCCCAATTGAAGCGTTCGGTGCGGGGCACGCGCCACATTTCGCGCCCCGTTTCCGGTTCCAGCATCGCCAGGAATCCGCGGTCGAGATGGTCGAAGTGCAGAAGGATACGATCATCGTGGAACGTCACGCCCGTTCCTTCGCCAAATGCCTGGTCCATGCGCATTCGGACTCCGAAGTCCTTTTGCCAGAGAAGATTGCCGTTCAGGTCATACGCGTAAAGCCCGCGTGAACCGAAGAAGGCGAAGAGGCGCTTGCCGTCGGTAGCAGGGGAGTTTGAGGCAAAGCTCCCGTAAGTGCGGTGATAGCCTTCGTGTGGTGTCGCGACAGTTGCGGTCCGTTGCCACACGGTCTTTCCGCTGTCACGGTCGATCGCCAGCACCTCAAATCGATGTTCCAGGCCGGCATCCGCGCCGCCTCCGGCCCGAGACCGGTTTGGGCCGACGTCGGATCGGCGGCCTGTAGGAACGGCCGTTGTCAGGAACAGACGATTGCCCACAATCAGTGGCGTCGAGTGGCCTTTTCCCGGAACCGCAATTCTCCATTTGATATTGCTCGAATCACTCCAGCGCAGTGGGGCGTCTGCTGCGGCCATGCCGGTGTTGAATGGGCCACGCCAATGCAGCCAGTCGGCGTTCACTGCCGCGGTCGCCGAAAGCAAAATCAAAACGACAGACGCGCGGAAAAGGAATCGAGCATTATTCATGATCGAATTTTATGTCAACTCAGCGGATCGCGATCGGGTTTCCCGGCGATCCCGTGGCGCCCTTCAAGCGCAGCGGCGCGAAGATATAGGCGAATTCGTAGACGCTGTCACGGGCCAACTCCTCCGTGTTCAGGTTCTCGTGAAGATATATTCCGTTGCGGGCGATCAGCAGCTGATGCACCGGTGCGGCGAGAGACGCATCGGAGTTTGGCGACACTTCGACGCCCCAGTTGTCCGCCCCCACAACGATCACCTCCTCGTCCGCCAGAAACTGCCCGGCAGCAACGCCGATTCCGGGGGAGCCTTGAAGGTAACGCGCGTTGTCCTTCATCCACAAGGAGCCCCATCCCGTGTGTATCAGGACCACATCTCCCGGCCGGATCTCCATGCCCTGACTCTTCAGTGCGGCCTGCAGGTCGGCGGGCGTAATCTCATAACCGGATTCGAGCTGTGGCTGCCCTTTGAGTTTGGCCACGTCGATAAGCACCCCACGCGTCACCAGAGGACCGACGTTTTCGATGCCAAGCTTCGTGAGTCCCTCCGGCTGCGCGAAATCTGTTCTGTTGTTGCCGTTGTAGTAAAGATCTCCGATGCCCATGTGTCCGAGACCATCGAACTGCGTCCCTACCTGACCGAGTTCGGCACTCACAATTTCGTCGTGATACGTTGCGAAATTCTTTCCTGGAATCTTGAAAACCTGCGGTATGCGCAGACTGTAATGCCGTGTGCCGAACATGGGCATCCCGGCTTCGTAGACACGGCCCAGTTGGTAAACCATCCCCTGCTTGATCAGGTCTCGTGCCTCCAACGCTTTCGCCGGCGTCATCCGGTTCGCAGCCCCACGCTGATCCTCTGCGCCCCATCTCGAGGGATACCACCGTTGCGCCTCAACAGGTCCGACCGAATTGCATGCGATTACCGTGATGAGCAACGCGAAAGCGGCGATGGCTAAAGCCTTGCTGAGGGTGACTCTAATATTCATCGGGACCTCCGGCGGCAGAGACTATCATTCCGCGGGCGAGGACGCGACGTTCCGCTGGAGTCACTCCATAGCAAGGGACGCTCGCGATGCCGGCTCGGATTTCCATTTCGCTCGTTGTATGTCGTAGGATGCGCAGAATCCCTCACAGGAGGCGCTTCGTGCAAACCCAGCTTGTTCGTAAGTGTTGGCTTGCGATAATCCTCACGCAAGCCGTTCCGCTCCTTGCCCAGCAGCCGAAACCCAGCGCAGAGACGCTG
>DASTBJ010000755.1:0-3306 GCA_035712125.1 Terriglobia bacterium | reverse complement strand
ACGATCAGAACCTTAAACATTCTTCGAATCATGAGAGAACCTCCTTGAATTTATCTTTTGGCTTATGTCCCGGACTCCAGCCCCACCCGGGGCATCAGGATTCGCGACCAATCAACGCTTTGTTGAAGTATTACGCGTTTGATATGGCCGGTAAGCGGCCCAAAGTATTCTTCAAACGATGCCGTTTGACAAGCCCCGGCAAGGAAGCTCATTTGTCGGAAGAGAAAGAATTTTGGGTTAAAAAGAGTCGGGGAAGGAATTAGATCCAATGGTCGGCTGTTAAATTTCGGATTTAGAGTCTACCTAAATTCAACAGCCGACGATTGGGTCATTTGGTCATCGCACCAGGTTCATCTAACAGCGTACATCGCACAGCTCACCGCTGACGTTGGGGAAAGCACTAGATAATCATTGATTCCAGCCGCGCAATGCGGTCGTCCATCGGAGGATGCGTGCTGAACATGCTGGCAAAGCCACCGCCGCGAAGCGGGTTCACGATGAACATGTGGGCAGTTGCCGGATTCGCATCCATTGGGGCGCGCATGGTTCCCATCTGTAGCTTCCGCAGAGCGCTTGCGAGGGCCCGCGGGTTGCCGCAGAGTCTTGCTCCACTGGCATCCGCCTGATACTCGCGTGAGCGTGAAATTGCCATCTGAATGAGCATTGCCGCGATCGGAGCCAGGATGATCATCAGAATCGCGCCGATGCCGCCTCCGCGGTCGTCCTCACGGCGACCGCCGAATCCGCCGAAGATCATTCCCCACTGGGCCATGCTCGCGACCATGCTGATCGCACCGGCGATTGCTGCGGCGATAGTGCCGATGAGGATGTCGCGGTTCTGCACGTGCGACAGTTCATGAGCCATCACGCCCGTCAGTTCCTCGCGATTCAACGCCTGGACCAGACCCTGCGTTGCTGCCACCGCGGCGTGCTTTGGGTTTCGTCCCGTTGCGAATGCGTTCAAGCCGGCAGAAGGAATGAGATAAACCTTCGGCATCGGCATTTGCCCTCGGGAAGCCAGCTCGCGAGTGACGCTGTAAAGGACGGGAGCTTCCCTCTCCGTCACTTCCTGCGCGCCGTACATACGCAACACGATCTTGTCGCTGAACCAATAGGTGATCAGGTTCATGACCATGCCTATCCCGAAAAACAGGACCATGCCGTTGCGTCCGCCAAAGTATCCACCCACAAAGACGAGCAACACCATCAGGCCGACCATTAAGCCTATCGTCTTGACCGTATTCATCGAATCCAACCTCCCAGGAAACTCGTAGCGTAAGTATAGGTCAAGGCAGAGCGCGTGCCAGTAGCTCGACCGGATGGAGGACCTCCAATTTCAGCCCCGCCCGTCGCGCTCCGTACCGGAACTGAAACATACAGCCGGGGTTACCGGTCGCAAGGATATCCAGGTCAGCCTTCCGGATCTGTTCCATTTTGGCGTCGAGAATCGCCATGGAAAGTTCGTTTTGGACTATGTTGTAGATTCCCGCGCTGCCACAACACTGATCGGCGCCTTCCACTTCGACAAACTGGATCCCTGGAATCGCCTTCAGCAGCTGACGCGGTTCGGACTTGATACGTTGTCCGTGGATCAGATGGCAGGGGTCGTCATATCCCACTCGCTTGTTCAACGGCACCGTGAGGCGGCCGGCGAGCCGGGTGTTGGCTAAAAACTCGGCGATATCCTTGACTCGTGAGGAGAACCCCGTCGCCCCCTCCAGGATGTGCGGATAGTCCTTCAGCATTGCGCCACATCCTGCAGCGTTCATCACAATCGCTTCGATGCCCGGATCCGAGAACGCGGCGATATTCTGTCTGGCGCTTTCGACAGCCGTATCCCGGAGTCCCGCATGGTTCGCCAGGGCGCCACAGCAGACCTGCCCCCGTGGAACGACCACGTCATAACCCGCAGCGTTCAGCAACCGCACAGACGCACGATTGATCGAACCCAGCATCGAGTTCATCACGCAGCCTGAAAAAAACGCCACAATGCCGACCCGCTCGCCTTCAGCCCTATATGTCTGCCCCGCCGCAAGACCGCTCTCGACCGGAAGCTCCGGCATCAGGGATTCTGCCTTGGCCATTTCGGGGGCCAGCCGTTTCAACAGACCGGTCGCGCGCACGGCCGACTGGAGTCCGGTGCGCTGGTAGAGCTGAAGCAGCCGCGACGCAAGGTGGAATCTCATCGGATGTGGAAACACATGACGCAGAATCAGTCGAGCGATCCAGTGCGCAGGCTTCCGGTTGACAATCTCTGCGCGGGTGTCTTCCATCATCTGGCCGAAATGAACACCTGAGGGACAAACCGTTTCGCACGCGCGGCAATCGAGGCATCGGAACATGTGCTCGCTGAAACTTGCCGTGATGTCCGTACGGCCTTCGTCCAGGGCGCGCATCAGGTAGATGCGACCGCGCGGCGAATCCATCTCACTGCCCAGCACACGATACGTCGGGCACGAGGGCAGACACAGGCCGCAGTGGATGCAATCGAGGTAAAGCTTATTCTCCGTCGATGTGGCGACCAGGATTCAGCCTCCCTTCCGGATCAAAGGTTTGTTTCATGCTCAACATCAACCGCCTCGCAGCGCCCTTGACACCGAAGGTTCCGACGCGGCGGCGCAAATCGAGGGGCGCTCGCTCGATGACCGTCGGGAACTGGCGGCGCACATTTTCTATGCCCTGCGCATCGTCTACGGACATCAGCACGATGCCGTTCATCGCGTGAGCGATCCAGGATGACGGACCGCAGCTTTCTATTATGCCCGGAATATCCGTCGACCTGCCGATAACGCGGAGCAGAATAGGCCCCATCGTGTTGAAAGCCCCGCGCAATCGCTCCCACGCCGCGCGTTCCTCTGACCCTTCATAGACGTTCCATGACGCCTCCGGCAGCTGGGCGATCTGCGCGTCCACAGCCCGCGGATGCTCTCCGAATCTAAGCCACAGGGCATACTTCGGCCCGACGAACTCACCCGCTATGGGCTGAAGGGGGGTCTTCCTCAAAGCGTTCAGCACATGGACAGCGTCTGCCATCGATTCAAATTCCGCAACAGCTGTCACCGTCTTCTCGAAACGTGGTCTCAGCTTGAAGCTGATCTCAGCGATCACGGCAAGGGACCCCAGCGATCCGGTGTAAAGCTTGGCCAGATCATAGCCCGTCACGTTTTTTACCACGCGACCACCCGTCTTCGATCGCCGGCCGCCGACATCGACCACGGTCATGCCAATAATCCAGTCGCGGATCGTTCCTGTCGCGCGAAGGGGTCCCTGCGCATTGGCGGCTGCAATTCCCCCGATCGTCGCCGC
>DASTBJ010000754.1:0-5204 GCA_035712125.1 Terriglobia bacterium | reverse complement strand
GTAGCGATCAATCACCATCGCAGCCTCTCCCGGCGGCTGAGGCGCTGGGTCTTTTTCGGGGATTTCGAAATAGACCACGGCGGCGGGCCTGTCGAATTTGACCCGCCCGATAATTCCACGAACATCCCGCGGGAGGCACTGATGGACATGAATAAGCACGTTGCCATGCTGCCGGATGAGTTCCGATTGCCTCTGTTGATGCTGGCGATCGAAGGGCTGACAATACCGGAGATTGCTGAGATTTTGGAAATTCCGCCCGGCACCGTCAAGTCCAGGATCTTTTATGGAAGAAAACGGTTGCGGGATGCTCTGGAAAGTAAGAGAAAGAGACGATGACGAATTGCGAATGGCTTAATTCAAAATTAGAGGCTTATTTCTGCGATGATCTCGCGGATCCGGAACTCCAACGGTTTCAGCAACACGTGGAGACGTGTGCCGATTGCCGTGATGAGGTCGAGTCACTGACCCAGATCGAACCGATGATGCGTGGGGTTCTCCAGCATAGACTGGCGCTGGCCCTCGCCCACGGATCCGCTCATATCACCCATACCAATGGACGTTCTCGGACACTCAAGCTCGGCCTTGCCTTCGGAAGCTTCACCGCTGTTCTGATTCTGGCGGTTCTTGGTTTGAAGCTCTATCAGGACATTCCTGCGCCCCCCGTCGCAGTCCAGCCTCCCGCGATGGAGCAACCGCTTGAACCGGTTAAGAAAGATACGGATCCGCAGGAAATCCGGCTCAGTAAGCCACTCGCAGGCTCCCCGGTGAAACCTGTGCCTCAACCTCACCTCGACACGGCATTAGCCAACGGTCCGGATTTCGCGATCACGGATGGCACCTACATCTTCACACTCGACGATTACCGCGGACGTATCACCTTCTTCAGCGTTTTGACACCGGAACAACAGACAGCCATGAACCATCTCGAACAACTTTACGACCAATTCGGATCGAATCCGAAGGCGCGTATTTTCGGGGTCCCGCGGCATCGTGAGGATGATTTTCGAGGAACTAACTTCCCGCTTTACTTTAACCACGGATCGCAGCTGCTCGGAGTCAAGGAAGGGCAATTTATCCTGCTCGACGCGTCAGGACAACCCCGGCTCCGCGGTTCCCTGGACGCGGCAAGCGTCGCGCGCATCAAGAGCGAGCTCGCAGAACTCGGCATTCGATAGGATTGGCGAGAACTATGGCTGTTCCAAACGGATCAGATCGTCGTAGGTTTCCCTGCGCCGTATCACTTCGTAAGTGTCCCCGCTTACCAGTACTTCCGGAACACGCGGCCTGGAGTTGTAGTTTGACGAAAGGGAGAATCCATACGCACCCGCGCTCATCACGGCTGCGAGCTCACCCGGCTCGAATGCCGGCAACTCCCGGTTTCTGGCGATGAAGTCTGAAGATTCACAAATAGGCCCCACCAGATCGGCGATCTGAGTCGATTTCTTCTGAGACACCGACCAGACTTGATGATGCGATCCATACAGCGCAGGCCGCATCAGGTCATTCATGCCGGCATCGACAATGATGAATCGCTTGGATCCCTGGTCCTTGATGAAAGTCACGCGTGTCAACAGAACGCCGGCATTGCCGACAATCACGCGTCCTGGTTCAAGAATCAGAGTCAGGCCAAGATCCTTTGTCGCGCCGATCACAAGGTCGGCGTAGCACGAGGCTGAAGGAGGCTCTTCGCCGTCATACGCGATGCCCAGCCCTCCACCAAAATCCAGATACCGTAAAGGGATGCCCTGATTTTGCAGGCGTTTTACAAACACCCGCAGACTCTCAACAGCTTCCCGATATGGTTCGAGCTGAGTGATCTGCGATCCGATATGACACGTGACTCCGACGACTTCAATTTCCGGCGTATTTCGAAGTTTGACGTAAAGAGCCTCGGCTTCTTCCAGCGCGATACCGAACTTGTGTTCCTTCATCCCCGTGGAAATATAGGGATGGGTTCCGGGATCCACGTCCGGGTTCGTCCGTAGGGACACTCGAGCCCGTTTCCCCATCGCCCGCGCCGTGGTGGCGATGAGTTCTGCCTCGGCTGCAGATTCCACGTTGAAGAAAAGGATCTCCGACTCCAGGGCATACCGGATCTCTTCAACTGTCTTGCCAGGGCCATCAAAGACAACCTTGCTGCTGGAACCTCCGGCCTTAAGCACCCGGAACAATTCGCCGCCGGAGACAATCTCAAAGCCGGCACCCCACTGAGCCAGGCGGCGAACGACGCTCAGATTAGAGTTCGCCTTAACGGCGTAGCAGATCAGATGAGGAACCTGCTTAAACGACTCGCTGAAGAGCTCCACCTGTCGGCGGATCGCAGCTTCGCTATAGACGTAAACGGGAGTTCCGACTTCGCGGGCAACCTGCTCCAGGGTCACACCTTCGCAACACAGGCGGCCGCTGTTGTACTCAAAAGAATCCATGCGACATTATAGGCAAAAAAAATCCGGGGACAGAGGACTGCGCCTCTATCCCCGGCTTCTTACGGGGGGAATAAGCCACTACAAAGAATTAAGTTTATATGAAGCGACTTGGGCCGGCGTCAAGACCTTCATGATCGTATCGTTGAGGCTCCTCTCCAGAATGGCGTGACGACGGGAGACCTCTGGCATAACCTTCGCGACAATCTGCTGCGCGACGGGGTTCTGGGCCACGTTGTTCGGATTGGGACGGTTCTGGTTCTGCTGATTGGCCGGCGGCGGAGGCGGTTCCAGCGTCGCCGCCTTGTCCATCTCCTGCTGCACCATCTGTTCAGCAAATTCCCGGACTGCCCGATTCTGAACGTTAAACAGGCTCTGGATCTGGGTAACTTGTTCCGGAGTCAGTGGCGTGCCTTCCTGTTCCATGATTCCACGGTATCGCTCGGCGCCGCCCTTTGCCTTGATCTGATCGTACTTTAGCTTCTTGATCACGTCAGCCTGATCCGGATTCAGTTTCGCCGCGATCTTGTCATACAACTCTTCGTTCTTCTTCTGGATCTCCGCTTGCGGGTTGAAGTTGTTGTTGAAGTTGTTATTGTTGTTTCCTCGACCGCCGCGGTTGAAGTCGTTATTGTTTGCGGCCGGCGCGTTGGCATTGGTGGGCGTTGCAGCGTTGGCATTGTTCGGCGTTGCAGCGTTGTTCGTGTTGTTGCCGCCGCGGCCACCGCGATTGTTGTTGTTATTGTTGTTACTATTGGGCAACCCCAGCTGGGTCATGATCGTGTTCACGATATTATTCCGGAGCTGCTGAGGGTTCACGGCCGGCGGATTGTTACTGTTATTGTTATTATTGTTCCGTTGGCTGTTGTTGATGTCATTGATCAGGCTTGCCATCCGAGGGTCTTTTTCCCTCATCTCCTGTTGCATGACAGGAACCTGAGCTTCAATCAAGCCCGAAAACTTTTTCTCCTGATCCGCCGTTAACGGCTTCTTTCCTTTCGACAATATTTGTGAAATTGGGGCGAGGCGTTCGGCTGTCGTCGATGTCGACGTCGTGCAGAATGTCCGATCCGGGATTGCCTGAAGGAAGCTATTGTTGTTGTTATTGCCTCGCTGCCGGGGATCCTGGCCACCGCCAAACTCAAATCCGTCGATGCCGATCGGCAGATTGAAATTCTGGTTGTTATTTCCGCCTCGGTTTCCCTGGTTCCTGTTCTGCAGTTGCTGAGGATTGAACATGTCCATCATCACGCTGCAGACTTTCTTGTCTTTCTCCGCTTTGGTAATCAGGTTTACCTGGTCCGGAGTCAGATCCGCTTTCATCTGTGTAAGCAGTTCCGTGTTGTGCTTGGTCACTAACCCGAAGATTTCCGCGAGGACGTTGACGGTGTTGTTGTTTCCGCGGTTCCCGCCTCGATTCTGGAACTGTGCTTCGAGATCGGTTCGCATCGTCGTAGTTTCGGTGTCCAGAAACGTCCGGAGAGACTTCTCCTGATCTTTCGTTAGAGGAACTTTCCGAGCCTTGAGCAGATCCTTCAACTGAAGGAACAATTGCTCCGGATTGGGAATGTTATTGCTGTTATTGTTGTTCCCGCGGTTTCCGCGATTGCCTCCACCCAGCAAGGCATCGATATCGCCGCCAGTCAGAACGCCGTCAAAGCCGCCGCCGAAACCACCACCAAAATCATCCTGTGCGAAAGCGGGCAAGGCCAGCAGGACCATCGTGACTGCCAATAACGCTTTTCTCATCACATTTCCTCCGAACTACGGATAACCATTGGACTACTCACTCTAACGAAACGTCTAACGAGACGCCGGGGGCGGCGGCCGCCGCTGTCGCCGCCGGTCGCTGGCCTCGTTGAACTCGTTATATTTCTTTGCCTGTTCCTCAGTCAAAATTGCCCGAATCCTGGCTCGCGTCTGCTCCTGCAGTTCAGCGATCTTGCGGTTATTGGGCTCGACAAGCTTGCGATTCTCTGCGAACAGCTTTTGAAAGTCCGGACGAGAAGAATCCATGATGCTTTGCGTTTGCTTGCACTGTTCAGAGGTCAGTTCTAGAAGTTCGCAGACCTGATTGACTTGTTGCTGGGGCTGCTGCCTTCTGGATTCGTTCTGTGCTCGCAGTCGCGTTTCGTAGACATGATCGATCAGGGCGCCACACAAAAGACCGATGAGAAATACACCGAAGACGAGCAGCTTCGCTCTCGTCGCACTCGAAATCACGGCGTCAAGCCTAGCAGGTTCAGATCATCAAGCTCATCCGAAGGGCCAGCGAGATCAAAGAGACTCAATTCGGCCTGAGTGAGATCCTGCGGCATTACGTACGCCATGATGGGACCGGGAGTTCCGGCGGGCTCCACCGGGAAGACGATCTGGACGGACAGCACCAGGAACAAGAGAATGAGGGATAGCGCCATCACGGGACGGACCGCACGTGGGATAACATCCCACACGCCAGGCACAGCCTGGGAGACACGGGCCATCACGCGTTGCGTAAAGTAAGGACCCGGTTCAAAAACCCGCTTCCGCTCTTCTTTAAAGAAGTTGTTCAATGTCGAATTCATTTCTTTTCGTCCCCAAGGCTGGCAGCCAGCTTCTTTCTCGCCCGAAACAATCGAACCTTCACGTTCGTCTCCGTGATGCTTAACGTCCGAGCAATTTCTTCGACCGACATCTCTTCCACTTCCTTCAGGATCAGTGGAATCCTCAACTTTGGATCCAACGCCTGCAGCGCCAAACGCGCCTTGCCAAAATCCTTTGGCTCCTCAGGCTGAACAATAC
>DASTBJ010000753.1:0-14199 GCA_035712125.1 Terriglobia bacterium | reverse complement strand
TGTCGCTTGCATTTAGACGTACGGCCTGAGCCTGAGGGGCGAAGAGCCGAAACGTGATTCGCCGGTCGGGAGATACCTCCGGGGAGACGACGGCCGGTTGAGCCTGTCCTCTGCCTCTTCCGCCTCGTTCACCGCCCTGCGCGGGTGCTGGCGTCTGTGCGGACGCAAAACACGTCATCAGAAGAAGAATTACAGGGATTGCACGAATGCTAGCGATTCTGCTCATGGGTTCTCCTTGATTCGATGGCGCAGATGATACTTCGGTTTCATAATCCCGGGGATGCGACTTTTCAGCCTGGGCACGCTGAAGAAGGCTTTCAGGAGCTGGTACCGTGACGGCGCACTCGACCGAGCCGCGGTACTCGCTTATTGCGCCGTCTTTTCCATTGCGCCGCTGTTGGTGATCATCACTTTTCTCGTCGGTTTCGTTCATACCGGGAATTCTTTGGAACAGGTCCGTTCTCAATTCGCTGATTTCATCAGTCCCGAAGCGGCAGCACTCGTGGCGCGGGGAGTCGTTCATATCGGTGCGACGCGGCAAAAGGGCATCGGATATACGGTCTTCGCCGTGGTGATGCTGGTAATCGGCGCTTCAGCATTTACGTACGAACTGCAACGTGCCGTTGACGCGATGTGGCACGTGGTTCCCAGACCGGGGCGATCGGTGTGGAGGGCAATGCTTCACCGGCTGTGGACCCTGTTGCTGGGCGTCGGTGCGGGAATATTCCTTCAGATTTCGGTGGTAGTGAACTCCGAGGCTGCCGCTTATCGCCTCTACGTAAACGCGCTGTTGCCGGGATTCGCAGGTATCTGGCACTGGATCGACAACGCCGTTTCTTTCCTGGTCATCACCCTTCTCTACCTGTTGAGTTACAAGATACTCCCCCGCTCTCGGAAAGACGTAACGTTGTGGGATGCGTTCGTCGGAGCCTTCGTTGCGGCCGTCCTTTTCAGCGCCGGCAGATGGGTCGTCAAACTCTATGTATTTCAGGGCGGCTTCGCTTCGATCTATGGTGCAGCCGGATCGGTGATGATCCTGCTTTCCTGGCTCTATTATTGCGCCCTGGTTTTTCTGTTCGGCGCGAAGCTTACACGAACGATTTCGGACGTCGATGCCAAATGAGGGTCGCCATCACTGGACTTCACCGAGTGGCTGGATAACCGCGTCTGTTTGGAACTTCTGATAGTCACGAAATGTGATGACGTATTCCGCATCAAAGTTCTTAAGCAGCGCAATTCGTGCGTCCATCTTCACGGTAACGTGCTTGGGAAGCCATACCTCATCGTTCACCCTCGTCTGTTCCACGTGAATCCTTGAGCCCTTGTGAATACGAGCGAGAAACAGCCCCCAGGAAATTGTGTCAATGCACTCGATATCAATCTTCACCCATTGATGTTCGGCTTTATCGATCCACAGGCGAAGGCGGACCTTGGGAAGAATCTTTGCCTCTTTCATACGCGGTTTGTAACCGGGTAACGGGTCGGCATCGACAACATAAGTGGCGCGCTCACCGACGTCCTCCATCCCGCGAAGCGTAAATTTGTACGCGTCCGCAACTTCGCGGACGAACTGTCGACCTTCCTCGATTTCCTTGTCGGCCTTTTCGGTCCGTTTCAGGCGGTTTTCCGGGGTTTCTTTTGCGCCCCGATCGATGAGCTTCTGGATCTTCTCGTCTTCCTCCTTAGCGTCCTTCGGCGAAAGCGGTTTGTCATTCTTTTCGATGAGCTTCTCGGCTTGCTCCCCGACGAGAACCATGACTTCGTATGTTTTCGATTCCACAGACTTCACCTGTCCCTTGCCGTCCAATTTCCGTTGTTCGTCGCGGCGGACGTACGTGTAGTCGCGTTCACGTCTTGTATTCTCGACATCCTTGTCTGCGGAATTGCGGATCAGCTCACGAATCTGGGCATCGGACAAGGTATCCTGCATGCCGGAGGCACCTGGAATTGCACCAAGAAGCCACACAAGCAAAATGAGGGTTCGGCGCTTCATAACCACTCCATGATCGCCGAATGGACTAACGACTTTGAAGCTTCTTTTAGGCATAATTTCCGGATGCCCGACGCCATCGTTTGTCGCCAACTCTACAAGCGCTATCCGGGTAAACCGCCCGTAGACGCTGTCAACGGGCTCGATCTGTCTGTTAAGGCAGGCGAATGTTTTGGATTACTTGGGCCCAACGGCGCCGGCAAAACCACAACAATCGAGATTCTGGAGGGCTTGCTCGAGGCCACGAGAGGCGATGTAGAAATCCTGGGTATGAAATGGGGAAAAGCCAACGAAGAAATACGCCAAATGATCGGCATTTCTCTGCAGGAGACGAAGCTTTCCGAAAAACTCACTGTGCTGGAAACGTTGACGCTCTTCAGGAGTTTCTATCGGCAGGGTATCGCGCCGGAAGATGCGGTGGGACGCGTGTCGCTAGACGAAAAACTCGGAGCGCGCGTCGGCAAGCTCTCCGGCGGCCAGAAGCAACGACTCGCGGTGGCATGCGCGCTGATCGGCGATCCGAAATTGCTGTTCATGGATGAGCCCACAACGGGACTTGACCCGCAATCACGGCGACAACTCTGGGACATCATCCGGGGTTTCAAGGAATCGGGGCGAACCGTTTTGCTGACGACCCACTACATGGATGAGGCGGAACGCCTGTGCGACCGCGTGGCGGTCGTAGATCACGGCAAAGTCATCGCGGAAGGCTCTCCGCGCGAACTCATCGCCAGTCTGGGAGGCGAGCATATCCTGGACTTCAGCCTGATGAACTGGAATGGCTCTGCCTCATTTCCCACCTCGAGTCTGCTGGACCTCCCTGCCGTGCGCAGCGTTCGCGAGGAAGACGGCGTGTATTCCCTGGCGGTCACGGAGCCACATATCGCTCTTCCCGCTCTTCTCGATCGTTTGAGGCAGGCAAATCGTGAGCTGTCGAATCTCACGACGCGGCACGCCAGCCTCGAGGACGTGTTCGTGACACTGACGGGAAGGCATCTGCGGGAAGGTGCATCCCCGTCATGAAGAATTCACCTATCGTTCAGCTCACACTCGCGCGTCTTCGAGAATTCTTTCGTGAGCCGGAAGCTGTTTTCTGGGTCTACGGATTTCCGATCCTTATGGCCGTTCTGCTTGGCATCGCCTTTAGGGAACAGCCTGTCGAGAAAATCTGGGTGGACGTGCAGGTTGGAAATCACGCCGATGCCGCCATTTCAGCGCTCAAGTCCATCCAGAAATTCGAGGCGCACACGTGTGAGGAAGCAGACTGCCGGAATCGCCTGCGTACTGGAAAGACTCAGCTGGTGATCGTTTCGAAGGACGGATCCTCACCAGGTTTCGATTACCTGTACGACTCTGCGCGCAGCGATAGTGTCCTCGCGCGAAAGGAAACCGACGATGCGTTGCAACGCGCGGCGGGTCGCAAGGATACCTTTCCGTCAGAGGACCGGGAGTTCAAGGAGCCCGGAGGCCGCTACATCGATTTCCTGATTCCGGGTCTTCTAGGAATGAGCATCATGGGAGGAGGCCTGTGGGGCGTCGGCTTTGTCACTGTCGATATGAGAATCCGCAAGCTGCTGAAGCGGTTCCTCGCCACGCCGATGAAAAAAACCCACTTCCTCGCGGGGGTAATGATCAGCCGGATTTGTTTTCTGATCCCTGAAGTTCTCGTCTTGATAATTTTTGCGGCGCTCGTATTCGGCGTGAAGATCTACGGCAGCTTCATCGCGACGGCATTTCTTATCCTCATCGGCAGCATGACCTTCTCGGGCTTCGGGCTTCTCGTTGCGAGCCGGGCGAAAACCATTGAGGCTGTCTCCGGGCTGATGAACCTGGTGATGCTCCCGATGTGGATGCTCTCGGGAATTTTCTTTTCCTCAAGCCGATATCCGGAGGTCGCGCAACCTTTCATCAAATTGCTGCCTTTGACGGCGCTGATTGATGCCATGCGCGCTGTCATGATCGATGGGGCATCCATTTTTTCGCAAACACCGCAGATTGTGCTGCTCGCTGTCTGGGGCACCGTTACCTTCGTGGTCGCACTTAAGATTTTCCGCTGGCAATAGTACATGTCGCACGTAAAACAGGGTTCGATCCGGACGGTTGGATTAGCAAGCCTGATCGGGACGACCATCGAATGGTATGACTTCTTTCTGTACGGTACCGCCGCGGCACTGGTGCTCGATAAGATCTTCTTCCCGACGTTTGATCCTTTCGTGGCGAAGCTTGCCTCACTGACCACCTACGCCGTCGGCTTCGTAGCTCGACCTCTTGGCGGAGTAATCATCGGACATTACGGAGACCGCATCGGACGCAAATCCATGCTTGTGCTCACGCTGATGATCATGGGCATCGCGACATTTCTTATCGGTGTGCTGCCAACCTATGAACAAATCGGGCCTCTTGCCGCAGTTCTTCTGGTGTTGTTACGGGTCGCCCAGGGGTTTGGCGTAGGCGGTGAATGGGGTGGAGCAATCCTGATGGCCGTAGAGCATGCGCCTCCCGGCAGGCGTGGCTTCTATGGAAGCTGGCCGCAGATCGGTGTTCCCGCCGGGTTACTTCTATCGACGCTCATCTTCACACCGTTTTCACGACTGCCACAGGAATCGTTCCTCAGCTGGGGTTGGCGTATTCCGTTCCTGCTTAGCGTGGTCCTTGTCGTTGTCGGGCTCGTGATCCGGGTGCGGATCCTCGAAACACCTGCCTTCTCACGCATCAAGGAAGAACGCCGAGAGGCGCGACAACCCATACTCGACGTGCTGCGGCATTATCCTCGCGAAGTCCTCGTAGCCATGGGCGCGCGCCTGGCCGAGAATGGCGCGTTCTATATCTATACCGTGTTCATACTGATTTACGCGACAACACATGTAGGGATGGACCGCAATATCGTGCTGACCGGAATCATGATCGCTGCAGCACTCGAACTCATTTCAATCCCGCTGTTCGGCCTCCTGTCCGACCTGGTTGGCAGGCGGCCTGTTTATCTCTTTGGTGCCCTGACCACGGCAGTCCTCGCCTATCCACTGTTCTGGATGATGGACTCCGCGGTTCCAGCACTCGTTTGGCTTGCGCTGGCGCTCGCGTTGGCGGTAGGCCATGCGGCAATGTACGCGCCGCAGGGCGCCTTCTTTTCGGAGCTGTTTGGAGCGCGCGTACGCTACAGCGGTGCGTCACTCGGCGCTCAGCTCTCGTCAGTGCTTGCTGGAGGTTTGTCGCCGATCATTGCGACAACGCTCCTTGAATACGGATACGGTCGCGGTGCGCTGTCGGCTTACCTGGTAGGCATGGCGGTAATCACAATTGTGGCTGTCGGTGTTGCGGTCGAAACCGTGCGTCACGATATCGAGAGAAATTAGGGACAGAGGGATCGGGGATCTCTCTCAAAAATCTGGGCCAGGCCCGTTGTTTCCATTTTTTCGACAGAATTGGAAGATTGGATAAGGACAACAGTCAACGGACAACAGTCATCGGATAGCCGAACATTTGGGGAACACGGTTCTTCGATGACAAATATTCGATGACTGTTGTACTTATCCAATCTTCCAATTCTGTGGAAAAATGGAAACAACGGGCCTGGCCCCGATTCAATTCCCAAAGGTCAGGTTTGAGATCAGATCGCTAAGCTTCGACTGCGTTGCCGCGATTTCCTTGTTGATGGACTCGATTCGCGCTCTGGACGCATCGATCTGATCCTCCTGCCGACGCAGTTGATCCAGGTAGCGAGTTCTCAACTGCTGATCCTCGTTACCGTCGCGCAGGGACTTAAGGTTTTCGCGCAGCCGTTCCTGGTCGCGGAAGAGTGTATCGACACCGCTCTGAGTGCTCTGCACCTGTGACCGCATCGTTGCGATTTGCTCCTGCGTGTCCACGATCTGTCCGAGTTTCTCACGGACAGACTGCGGTGTTTCCTTCCCCGCGAATAGCGTCAACTGCGGCCGTGTCAGCGTCGTGAGGGAGATAGTCGTCTGCCTCGCGACGACTTCAGGAACGGGTAGCGTTGTCTGCTGCCCGGCGCTCAGTGAAACGCGGAACCGATGGAAGCTCTCCGTAGTCTCGAACGCGTCAATCCCTTTCAACGTCCGGTTGTTTAGTCTCGGGTGTTCCACAATCAGAGTCTTCCGATCCATTCCCTTGTTGCGGATCTCATATGTCGTGGTCAGCACAGATTCCATGAACAAAACGGCAACGCCTTTGCTCACCGTGAGACGAACGGTGTTTTCCGGCTGAGTTTGCGCCCTGCTGGAAATCTGGATCTCGTTGTCGATGCCATAACTGATCAGCGCCTTTTCGCCACGGGGGAGATAGTCCAGAACGGCTTCACCGGCATAACGTGTCTCCTGAAAAAACGTTACCGGTCCTGCTTCGAAGGGAATATCGGTGTTGTTCTCGAGCCTTGCGCCAAGGCGTGGATTGCTGCGGTCCGTGCGCGCGTTGAAGATCGACAGCCGTTCGACATTCATCGTTTTCTGGAGGAACGGCAGCAAGGCGCTTTGGCGGCTCGCAATCCGAACCGGGAATGGAAACTTGTATTCGTAGAAGTCTTCGACCCGCGCCGAATCCGCCTGCTGGAAAAGTACGGCCGATGGGGCCAGGGCCGGCGGAGGAGGCGGAGGCGCTGCAGCGACGGGACCACGCCCGCCTCCGCCTCCACGGCCACCAGCCGCAGCTGGAGCACGGTTCGAAAGTTCCATTTCGAACGTATCTGCCAGCGACGCCTGCCGGGCAGCCTGTGCCGGCGTCTCTTCCGATTTCGAAACCGCCGATTCGTACTGTCGCGGTGCTGCGACCTGCCCACCCGGCACCGGAAGTGTTGTTCGATTCGTATATAGCGGGTCATACAGGTTCATTTTAAAGGACACCGGCGCACCCGACAGTAACGACACAGTCACGTTTTCCCACGCTTCGCCCGTCGGATTATCGATCTGCGCCCAACCTTGAATCTTGCTCTCCTTGGCGCCAAGATCGATCCGGTAACTTGTCTTCCAGAGGGGAAACTGCTGCAGATACGCGACCTGAATCGGACCGGGTGCCGGCACCGGATACACACTCACTTCGCGCGTGACGTCCTGCCGACCCGCAGCCAGCACTTCCAGATAGGAACGTAACTGATCGCGAAGCTGTGGATCAACAAACTCGATGGATCGCACGTCGCTCAACCAGACTGTCTGGAGCGAACCGTCCCGCAGCAACACCGTCAGGCGATGATCCGAAGACGTGGTTTGCGGCGCCGTCGCGCGGTCCGTCGCCTGCACGGCCACCAGCTTCCCCTGCAAATCTCTCCCGCTGTGATCCAGTTTGAGGTCCGCGCCTTTAACCTGGATCAGAAATCCTCCCAGACCGGTGTCTGGACCTGAGATATCGAAAGGAAAGCGTGAAAGCATATGGCTTGAAGGAATTCCAGCCGTGTACCCGACAGAATAGAGACTGCCCGTGTCCGGATTCCAGGCGGTAAATGATTTCAGAATGTCGTTCATGTCTTCCGGATGAAAGGTGAGACTCACCGGTGCGGTAATCTGCCCGCTGCGCACGACGTAAGCCATGCCGTTCTTGTACAGAAGAACGCGTGTAATTCCCAGAGGCTGCTGCGCCGACACAACAGTCTGTCCCATCAAGAGCACCGCGAGAAATACGCCCAGTCCTTTTTTCACAAAGTCTCCTTTCGGACACAACGGTCCCTGCAGAGATAACGACGAACGCCGGGAAAATCTTAGTACCGGTACGTGGTTTTCACACAATTTGATTGAGATCGGCGGGCTAAAACGCGACAGACCCACTCCTGCCGGAGACGGTTGCAGGGATGGGTCTATCTCCCAACGGTATCAGGGGTCGTCGCGCTTTCGCCGGTGGCGGAAAAACGAAGTCCTTTAAGGTAAAAGTCGAGCTGAGCGCGCTCGACAGTTTTGCGAATCACCGCGGACAGCTCCGTCGTCGGATCATCGATAACGGATGACAGGTCACGAATAAGCTCCTCTACGCGTACCTCTTCAGCGACGACAAGTTCCGTCGTTTCCACGCTGTTGCCCGGGCGAGTGGCCTCATCGAGAATCCGTGATGTTCGATCGTACTCGTCCTTCAGCTGTTGACGTTCGATTTCCTTCTGAGCAACAGCATCGGTGGCCTGTTCCAGCTGTTCACGGAGCTCATCCCGCTCAACGAGCAGTTCATCGTTCTTGCGTTCAGATTCCTTCAGCTGAGACACGACACCTGCATAAGCGGACTGTGCCTCGGTCAGGAGTACTTTGGAATCGTCTAGCTCCGTCAGAAGTTCAGCAAGGTCTTCCTCTGCGTGCCTGCGGAGGAGTGCCTTTTCTGCTTCGAGCTCCGTGCGAAGGCGCTCTACCGCATCGGCGCCCTCCTTCTGAGCGTTGTCGATTGCCGCTCTCTCGCGCTGCGCCAACGCCGCTTTTTCGTTTTCAGCTTGCTCCAGCGACTGTCGCAGCCGATCTCGCTCCGCACTGAGTTCTGAAGACTCCGCGCCTCGGCGCGCACACAGATGCATTGCCGCGTCCAGTTCCTGACGCATTCGATCGCGCTCAACAGCCCATTCCTTGCGGGCGTTGTCGACTGCAGCAGCGGCATCAGGGAAGCCCGAGCTGTCACCATGTTCGGCCTCGAGTCGTCGGATTTCTTCCCGCAGTTTTTCCTCTTCAGCAGACCATTCCTCTCTGGCGCGTCTGACAGCGGTCGCGATCTGTCGGTCCAGCGCGATAGCCGCCGCCTGCTCGGTCTCGGCAACGAGTTGAGTCGTACGTTCGAGTTCGGTAAGAATCTGATTTCGTTCGGCCGCCCATTGCGCCGCAGAATCCGGAGCGCGCTGAAGTTCCTCGCGGAGTTTGCTGTTCTCCGCCACGAACTCCGAGCGGACTCGCTCCACAGCCGTGGCGATCTGACGTTCCAGGGCGATTCCCGCGCCCTCCTCGCGCTGCGTGAGCTCACTTCGCAGTTGTTCCTGCTGAGCCAGCAGTTGCGCTCGTTCCTCTTCCCACGAAAGCGGGGTCGGATCTGCACTTTGATTCTTCTGCTGCCCCCGGGCGCTGGCGTCGTTGGTGTCGCGATCTCTCAGCTGACGCCGAAGTTGGTCACAGGCGGCGACTAGTTGGGCGCGTTCACGCTTCCACGACCCGGCAGCCTCCATCATGCGATTCAGCGCGCTTTGGAGTTCTTCCCGATCTGTATCCTTCATAGACCGCGCGTCCACAATCTGGTTCGCAAGTACTTCCATTTGTTTCTAAGTTTATTTACCGATGACAACAGGGATCTCAGTATTCACACAGCGCGGACCATTACGATCGGCGATCGGATTGAATTTCCACTTCTCGACGGCCGTACGCACCGCGTTGTTGATCATGACATTACTCCCGGTAACTTCCATCGGCGCGACATTGCCGCTTTCGTCGATTCTTACCTTAACGCGGACAATAATCTGCGTATTCTGAATGTAAGCCCGCGCCGCCTGCGGAATCTCGGGGTCTACACGTGTTTTCAACCGCGCGAGTGCCAACTGAGACTCCATCGGATGACAGTTCGAAGCGTCGGTACGTGGCGGCGCTGTGACAACCGTGTCGGTCTTCGAATCGAGTCTTGCCGTAACTCGTGGTGCGGGCGAAGTTTCTGCGCATGTTTTCATTTGCGCCTGGAGGTCCGTGGCAAAGGTGGGTTCCGGAAGCATGTCCGACACCTGATTGCGAATCTGGGCCGTGGTCGATGGGTCGCCCCCGCAAGCTCGGTTCCATGATTCCACCAGCGTCGTCAGCGCCTTGCGGTATTCGCGCATGACGTGACCAACCATTTGTGGACTGCCGTTTTCGCCGAACGCCATGATCTGGCGATAGTCAGAAGCTGCAGCCTTGTAATCCCGCGTGTCGAAGTTCTTCTGCCATTGAAGAAGTAACTTATCCCCCGCAAGCTGAACTTTGCTTTCAGTGAGCTCGACGTACTGTGCGGCCAGTTCATGTCTTGGAGACAGCTTTACAGCCGAGCGAAAACTGTTCAGGGCCGCCGGGAAATCATTCAGCTTATAGGCGGTCAGCCCGGTCCGGTAGAGAAGTTCGGCGGCGTCAGGTTCGAGCTCTGCCAGGTTCGGGCATTTAGGCTTCATCGCCTGGAGAGTATTCAGCACTGTTCCGGAATCTCCAGCGGACAGACTGCGCCGAGCATCCTGGAAAGCGATGTCGCAGCGTAGGCGGCTTTGCTCGTTCCTCGCATCGTTCGCCAGCGCAACGACCTTGGGAGCATACTGCCTCGCGTCCAGTGAATAGTCCGGATCGAGGGCATACAGTTCGGCCAGAAATACTTTGGCTGACGCTGTGTCGTTGAGACCGATATTGGCCAGGGCCAGCTGCAGCTTGGTTGCGATCTTGTCCTGCAACCTCTCGGGCTTTGCAGCGAGGGCGTCGTTGACGCGCGCGAGCAACTGGATGGACTCCACAAATTTTGCTTCGTAATAGAGCGACTCCGCGCGAAGCAGTCCTTCCTTGATCTCATCCTGGGCTGGCGCTGCGGCTGATTGAACCGTCACGAACAGAGCAAGAACGTAAGCGTACATGCGTTATCCCTTCTACGGAAAAACCACCTGGATCGCAGAGTCTCCCGGTCTGACTCGATGGCTCTTCGGTGGGAAGTTTGGATTCTCAAACGTGAGAACGCTTCCAATCGGAACGCGGACGGAACTCAGTGGAGTCTGGCCGAGCGCTCTTCGGTTAGTTCCCTCGACGAATACCAGCGCCCATGGCCTCGCATTCAAATGAATGGTGATTTCAAATGCGACAAACGCCGTGGTGATCTCGTTCGAACGGACTTCATGGGTCATTACCGTCCGCATATCGCCGCTGCGATATTCGAGAGTATGACGGCCTGCCGGCAACGACAGCGTGGTCGGCGTCGCCCCAAGGTACCTGTCGTTCAGATAGATATCCGCGGCTATCGGAGAATTCACGGCCAGCGACCCTGGTGCCTTCGCAACGGAAGCGGCAGGAGGCTTACTCTGTACCACTGGCGCCGGAGGTTCGATGGGTGCTGGTGGCGTAGGAACAGGCATCCGATTCGTCGGGACTGGTGGTACCGGCACTAGCGCGGTCGAACTGTTGTTCTTTGTCGGAAGTCCCACTGGTGCCGATGCAGTTGATGCCGTGTTGCCGACGACAGCGCGGTTCGTATCGGTCTTCGGTGACGGCGGCCGGCTCGGCGTCGCTACCGATGTCGGTATTGATTCTGTAATTCTTGCAATCGCCTTAGCGCCGAAAAACCAAGATCCCGCGACGAGGACAACCACGCCCGCGACAATGAGAGGGATCTTTAGGTTGATCGGTCTGCCCGGGTCCGGATCCAGTTCTACGGGTTGTGGACTCGCAGTGAATGCGGTCTCCTCCAGCTGAGCCGCTCGCATCGGCGGGCTGGGATAACTCGTGCCCACGCTCGAGCCGCTTTTCGCCTGAGTGAGGAGATCCCTCGCCTCTGAGTGATCCGGATCGAGATAGAGAATCTTGAGAAGTATGATTTCCGCAGCTTTTCGATATTTCTGTCCGTCAGCCATGCTGCGGGAATCCTCGAGCAGTGCGCGCGCATCATTCAGATCACGCTGCATGTCGGCTCGTACGGCCTCGTAAATTGTGTGGGCTTCTGCGTTGCCTGGGTCGGCAAGCAGGACGCGCTGCGTAATGTCGATGCACTCTTTCGTGCGTTTCTCCTGGTACGCGGCTCGCGCTTGTGCTGTCAATTCTGCATACTCCCGTCCGGGAGCGGATTCACTTCTTATAGTTGCTGTATCCATTGGGTGGTCCTTACGTACGGACTCTTATTCAGAGCCCCTTTGCACGCACGATTCCACTTGGAAACACTGGGTTTATGCGTTTGTCCACTTAGACAGTGCCCTCGGGGAGTCCACGTAGTTGGTAGATTCTGTCAACGTTCTTGCAACCTGGCGGGGTTTCGTTAACATCAGCTCATGGACATCAGCTGGAGTGAAGCAATCCTGTCTCTCGGCATCGGGGTCGGTCTGGCCGCCGCGACCGGAATGCGCGTTTTTGTGCCCTTATTGGTGCTGGGCGTCAGCGCGCGAATGGAATGGCTTCCCCTCTCGGACGGCTTTCACTGGCTGTCCTCATGGCCGGCGATTGTGGCGTTCGCCATAGCCGCAATATTCGAGGTGGGCGCTTATTACATACCCCTCGTCGACAACTTTCTTGATTTGCTGGCAGGCCCGCTCGCGGTCCTCGCGGGTGTTGTGGCAACCGCGGCAGTTATAACGGATCTGCCCCCGTTTATTCGATGGTCCGTCGCGATCGTTGCCGGCGGAGGAACTGCCGGCATCGTTCAAACGGTAATGTCCGTGGTGCGTCTGAAAAGCACGGCATTGACTGCCGGGTTTGGAAATTTTCTTGTCGCCACTGTCGAGCTCATCGCGTCTCTCACGGCCGCGATTCTCGCAATCCTTGCTCCAGCCATCGCGATCCTTGCGGTCCTCGCAATCCTCGCGGTGGGCGTGACATTCTCGAAGAGACGGCCCCGGACTCGCGCCGTTACCTGATGCTCGACGGCTCTATTGCCCGCCCGGTTTCACCGCGCGGCTCTGCCGCAAGTAGTGCGGACTGTATTGGAGACCGTATGGAGTGGTGATTTTGTGCGCGGCTTTCTGCCGCGCGAACTCCTCTTGCGAAACTCGGATCGCCGCCATTTCATCCGGTGTGCAGTCACGAAGACTTATCTCTTCCCGAGGTACAAAGAACACCTGTCCGATCGGCATGGTATGCGCTCCCGGAAAGCCTTCTCCAGGTTGCAGAACATATCGAAATTCGGATTCATGCGCGTACCAGTCCGTCTCAACACGAACGATGAGAGCGGGCGCGACCGGCCTTTCGATCATGTTGAAGATCGGCGTATACACGGTGTCCCAACCCGGTGATGTTTGAAAGTTCGTTGCGCCACGGAGAGAAATTGCGCCGGCCGGGGTGCCAAGATCTTCAGGAACCAGGAGGGCTCTCATGACGAGCTTCGCATCTTCTGCTGAAATCGGCGGGTTCTTGACAGCGAACCTCACTTCTTCACGAGTCATGCCTATCCCGCCGACTGGAAGCACAATGAGCACCGAGAAGAGGGGATCCCACTTCGCCTGCGCGTTACTTTGGAAGTACGTGAAATGGTATTGCCCCTCTCCCTGAAATTCGATGTAGTAGGACTCATGGGGTTCCAACGCCGGGAACACCATGAACCCGAGCGAACTTCCAGCCTCCAGCACGGGACAGTGCCGGGCGTGCTGCGGCAACAGAGGCCGCTGACTTTCCCGGCGAGGCCTCTGGCCGACGCCAGGACGCGCGGAGTTAGGAAACAGACGGACTTCCATGCCGCTGTATCTTAGGACAGGAGGGAGGAATTTCGGATCGCCAAAACTCCGCCCGCCCTCAATCCCGAAACAGTTCTTCTACCAAGGATGTCGGTTCAGCCACGTTCGTGTATGAACCTCGTCTGCAGCCGGAAAGTCTTCGGTCTGAAATTCCTCCGACGACATAGCCAAAACTTCGACCGCCTGACCCTCATCGAGTTCCTGCAACCGAACTCGCTGGCCGTTCCGGAATTCAACAGCATCCCGATAAGTCGCAGCTTCTGCGGAGAGCTGCCGGAACGTTACGAGCTCTTCCTCTGAAACATGGTGCCGTTTTTGAATGCTGACAGCGATTCCCGAGAGGCGAAGCTGAGCTCCATCGGGAATACATACCGCGCACTCTTCCGCAGGTACTGCGAAGAACTGCTTGAGAGCGGCCATCCATGTTTTTGTCTTTGGCTTCTCGACAGGACTGAGATAGCGGGAAGAAGTGAGCCCTTTGGAGCCCGTCTGAAACCGGTGAACGATGAGGATCTCGCCTTGCTCAGCAAGGCGATTCCGAATTCCCTGAAGCGAATAGTCGCACATGCTTCTCCTCCTTCCAATTGTGGGAATCTATCCGCGGAGGTGGATGCGAGAGCCAGAGGGCAGCGAGAGTTCAAATTCAGGTTGCAGCTCAAACAACTCTCCAGCAACCGGCACTCCGCTCAGAGGGATAGACTAGTTCGAGTGTACGCCCCGAAATGGCTCCGGAGCAATCCTTTCAGACGAGAAGGTCAGCCGCTGAGCGGCTGACCTTTACAGATTGCAGTCTTCTTACAAATTTGCAGGACGGGTAATGGTCAGTACCGGCCGTCTCGACCGTAGGCGCGTCCACGTCCGCCGTTGATATCCA
>DASTBJ010000752.1:0-4142 GCA_035712125.1 Terriglobia bacterium | reverse complement strand
AGATGGCGAGCCCTCCCGCTCCCTGTTCGGATATCGGCGCGGGCTGGTTGAGAAAGACGCCGTCACGGACTGCGAAACCAAACAGAGTCATCGCCATTCCAGGTACAAACGGCAGCAGGTACCATCGCCAGATCGATCGCGCGAGATCTCGCTGGCGTTCCAGCGAGGCCCTGTGAAAATCGAGCGAAGCCGACAGCCCGAGTTCTTCCGGTACGTTTCTCGCCGAGCCACGAGTGTGCAGGAAATACACGATGAAAAAGGTGGCCAGCACGATAAGCAGGGCTCCGGCACGCATGTAAATGTTCGGGCCTACAAACGTCTGGTATCCAAAACTGATCAAGACAATCACAGCTGCGGAATATTCGATACCGTTACGCACGCGAATGTTTCGTTCGAACGCATGCGCTTTGCCACGGATCTCTGCAACAGACATTTTTTCTCCTTTGAGTTCCTGGGTTTGCCAGAGTTCTCTCAATTCACGGTCCGGACCGCTTTCGACTGGAGGTTCAGCGGACATCTTTGCCTCCTTTCCGGACACCCTCAATCAACATTGCCTTGAGCCGGTGCACCTTCGATCCCACATTTGTTGCGGACAGTCCTACGATCTCTCCGATGGACACCGCATCCACCCCCTCCAGATAGAGAAGGACAATCTGGCGGTCCACCGGAGGCAACCGCTGAATCAAAGACAGGAGGCGCTCCTGCGCACGGGTTTTGTCGACAGCGGCCTCGCGGTCCTCCGAGTGACCCTGCGTTTTCAGATCGTCGATGTCCACAAAAGGCACGGAGTTCCTCAAGCGATCCCAGCGGACGTAGGACACTGCCCGATTGTGAGCGACACGATAGACCCATGTACGCAGCGAGCATCGGCCGTTGAAGCCGGAGAAACTCCGCCAGAGCGCGACATGGATTTCCTGCAGCAGATCGCTCCGTTTGTCGGTGTCCGCTTCATAGCCGCGCGCAAGCCGTTCAAGAGCCGGTCCAAAAGTATCTACCGCTTGTTCGTAGAGTTCCTCAGGACTGGTCATGCAATAACGGTAGTCGCACCGATGCGGAATTTTTCACAGGAATCAGGGATGGCATAGCTTGCTTTGTTTCGGACTAACGGACTATAAACGTGGGCAATTCTTAGACTCTGGGGGATCGGATGGTTCGATTCTTGCGGGTATGGCTCGCTGGCACGATCGCGGTTTCCTTTATGGCCGCAAGTTCTCTGGGAGGAGGTCGCCCTCAGCAGTCTTCGGCCAACCTGGAATTGGACTCCGTCCGGTCCACGTTCACCCAGTACTGCATCGAGTGTCATAACGATCGCGCCAAAACCGCGGGCCTCGCGCTGAACACCCTGGATCCCGGCAACGTTTTCCAAGATCCCGAAGTCTGGGAAAAAGTCGTCGTAAAGCTTCGCGGGCGGATGATGCCTCCACTGGGGCGGCCGCGTCCCGGCGATAACACTTACAACTCGGTCGTCAGTTATCTCGAAAAGTCTCTCGATGCAGCGGCTATTGCAAATCCCAACGCCGGTCGAACTTCAACGTTTCGCCGGCTGAATCGCACCGAGTATCAGAATGCGATTCGCGACCTGCTGGCTGTTGAGGTCGATGTCACGCCTCTCCTTCCGAAGGACGACGCGAGCTATGGCTTTGACAACGTCGGCGTGAATAACCTGTCTCCCACCCTGTTGGAACGCTACCTCGCAGCGGCGCAGAAAATCAGCCGGCTTGCCGTCGGACTTCAGGGACAAGCCTCCGGCGTGAACGTGGTGACACTTCCGGTGGATTTCACACAGGAGAGCCACATCGAAGGTCTTCCGTTCGGGACGCGCGGCGGTACGCTGGTCCGGCATACGTTTCCGCTCGACGGCAAGTATGAGCTGCGTGTGCGATTGATGCGGAACCGGAATGAAAATGTCGAGGGACTCAACGAGCCTCACGACATGGAACTCACACTCGACGGCATACGGCTGGAAGTATTCACGATCGTTCCCAACCGCAACGCATCCGGCGGCTACTACGCTGATGAAGGCGTCGACAAGGATCTCCGGATCACGATTCCCATCAAGGCCGGCCCGCACACGATTGGCGCAACATTCCTGAGAAAGACGGCGGCCCTGCAGGAAACGGAGCGTCAGCCCTACGACGCGCACTTCAATATGGATCGGCATCCACGGCTTCAGCCGGCCGTCTATTCGGTGTCCATCGGCGGACCCTTCGACGCCACGGGTGCCGGCGATACCCCAAGCCGAAAACGCATCTTTGTTTGCCGGCCCGCGGCCAAAGACGGGCCAGCTAGCGAAGAGCGATGCGCCACGACAATTCTCTCCACGCTGGCCCGCCGTGCCTATCGGCGAGCGGTCAACAACGAAGACCTCCGCGTGCCTCTGCAGTTCTTCAGGGAAGCACGTTCAGGAAGCGATTTCGACGCAGGCATTGAGATGGCGATTCGCGCAATACTGACCAGCCCGGAGTTTCTCTTCCGTATCGAACGGGATCCTGCGAACCCAAAGCCGAATCAGAACTATCGCATCAGCGATATCGAACTGGCTTCGCGGCTTTCCTTCTTCTTATGGAGCAGCATTCCCGACGATGAGCTGCTTAACCTTGCCATCCAGAACAAGCTGCACCAGCCGGCCGTGCTGGAACAACAGACGCGACGCCTGATGGCGGACTCGCGATCGACGGCGCTCATCAGTAATTTCGCCGGACAATGGCTGTATCTCCGCAATCTCGCGGCGTCGACACCCGATGCCCGGCTGTTCCCCGACTTCGACGATAACGTGCGGCAGGCGATGCAGAAGGAAACGGAACTCTTCTTCGGGAGTATCGTCAGAGAAGACCGCAGTATCATGGATTTGCTTGGCGCGAACTACACGTACCTGAATGACAGGCTCGCGCGGCATTACGGCATCCCGAATGTGTACGGCAGCCATTTCCGGCGCGTCACGCTTGCCCCCGACACGATGCGCGGCGGTCTTCTGGGCCACGGAAGCATCCTCACCGTGACGTCTTACGGAAACCGCACGTCCCCGGTTCTTCGCGGCAAGTGGATTCTTGAAAACATTCTCGGGACACCGCCTCCACCACCGCCTGGCAACGTGCCTCCGCTTGGCGACACCAGCCCTGTCGAGAAGGCGCTGACCATGCGCGAGCGGATGGCGCAACATCGGACAAACACCGCGTGTTCGGGCTGCCACCAATTGATGGATCCCATTGGTCTTGCCGTTGAGACCTTTGACGCTGTCGGCCGGTGGAGAAATCGCGGTGAAGGAGACACGATGATTGATGCCGCAGGAGCGCTTCCGAGTGGTGCGACATTCAGCGGCGTCGCCGGACTGAAGAAGGCTTTGCTCGATCGTCCGGATACGTTTGCCACAACTATTACAGAAAAGCTGCTCACCTATGCTCTGGGACGCGGCCTCGATTATTACGATGCGCCAACGGTCCGCTCGATCACCCGTGAAGCCCGCAGCAAGGACTACCGTTTTTCATCGCTCATCGCCGGCGTGATCAAAAGCACGCCATTCCAGATGAGGAGGACCCCATGATCGTTGCGAAGAAGGCTCTTGCCCGAAGAACATTCCTGCGCGGCGCCGGAGTGGCGCTGGCGCTGCCCTTTCTGGACGCCATGATTCCGGCATTCGCAACTGCCGCAGCGACGAATCCGGTTCGGCGACTGGGTTTCGTTTACATCCCCATGGGCATGAGCCCGGCCGAGTGGATCCCACAGGGTGAAGGGAAACTGACAACGTTATCGCCATCCCTGGCAGCGCTGGATCCGTTCCTCGATCAGATCACCGTCATCACGAATACAGAACTGAAAGACATGGCCTATCCCACGGGGAACCATGCGGCATCGAATGCCATCTTCCTGAGCGCAACGCGCCCGAAGAGAACGGAAGGCAGCGATTACGAACTCGCGACGACGGTGGATCAACTGGCCGCCAGGCAGCTTGGTAAGGAAACCGCAATTCCTTCGCTCGAACTCGCCACCGACCTCATCGCTCAGACAGGGAATTGCGACAACGGACTCGCCTGCGCATATCAGAACAATCTCTCGTGGTCGTCCGCGACGACTCCGCTTCCCGCAGAGGCTGACCCGCGTCTGGTCTTTGAACGTCTGTTCGGTGATGGAGGCACGGCGCAGGA
>DASTBJ010000751.1:0-2357 GCA_035712125.1 Terriglobia bacterium | reverse complement strand
CGGAGGCCAGAACGGCGCAAAGATTCGATCAGAAAGCGTTCCGATCGCGAAGGCTGCCTGGGCGCCGAGATAGTAGGCGAGGGCGACGAACAGAGGCGCCTGCAGGCTCTTGAAGTCCTTTGGAATCTGTGACCACGCCGCGTCGAAAAAGCGCGGCCCCAGGTTGCCCGTTGTGCTCAACGGCTCGTCCGGTTGGGATGTTTTCAAAAGCGGTCTGTTCTCCTGCACTCGCGGTCCCTGAGACCTGGAAGGAACGACACCAGGTTACTCGTTCATGTCGCGCAGCCTGGTCAACAGATCTGAGGGTTTTGAGTATACATCGCAGTTGGTTGTCGCGTCCTATCCAAGCCCCACAACCATCCCTTGACCTGCGCTATACGTCTGAACAAGAATCTCCGTGATTTTCAGCACGTGCGCCCGTAGGATCTTCATCCCGCTCCGGTTCATGTTCTTCTCCTGTACTCCTGGAAGTCCCGAATCCAGTCTCATTTTTTGGGGGAAATTTATGTCCGGAAAGGCGAGGCGCTATAGCTCTGTTTCAGCAGTCGTTCTGTGCACGTTGTTCGTAAACTGGTGCTTATCGATATCGGCGGCTCCACAGGGGAGCGCAGCCGGTCAGGGGTGGGGAGAGTACCCGCGAAGTCCCGCGGAGGCCGCCCGATTCCTTGAATATTCCACCTGGGGGCCAACCACTGATTGGATTAACCACCTCACCGAGGTCGGTTATTCCCGTTTTCTTGACGAACAGTTTGCGGCTCCGATCTCAGGCTATCAGGATTTTCCATTGGTGCCTTCGATGCGGCCTGCGGATTGCGTCGGCACGTGCCAGAGGGATAACTATACGCTCTACCCGCTGCAGAGACGCTTCTATACCAACGCGCTCTACGGCAATGATCAGTTGCGCCAGCGCGTTGCGTTTGCACTTCACCAGATCATTGTCGTGTCAGGCAACGAGATCACGATTCCCGGTCGCTTCGCGCCTTACCTCAAGGTTCTCGATCGTAATGCGTTCGGCAACTACCGTCAGTTGCTTCACGACATCACATTGAATCCGGCGATGGGGAATTATCTGGATATGGCCGGAAATACGTCGACGAACCCCAACGAAAACTATGCGCGAGAGATCCTGCAATTGTTTTCGATTGGAGTGAATCAACTAAACGAGGACGGCACTCCGATCATTGGTGCGGGCGGGCAGGCGATTCCGGCCTATGACCAGGACACTGTCAATGCGTTCGCACGTCTGTTTACAGGATGGGCCTTCGCCGCGCCGCCGGCGACCGGTATCGCGAACTACTTCGAACCCATGGTGGCAATTCAGAACCGGCACGATGTACGAGCAAAGACGGTCCTTCAAGGCGTCACACTTCCCCCCAATCAAACTGCCGCCAAAGATCTTGCAGACGGACTCGACAACATTTTCATGCATCCCAACGTCGGACCGTTCGTCAGCAAGCAATTGATCCAGCACCTGGTGACAAGTAATCCAAGCCCTGATTATGTTCGCCGGGTTGCTCAGGTATTCGCGAATAATGGCGCCGGAGTTCGGGGTGATTTGGCTGCGGTAGTGCGCGCTGTCCTTCTCGACGAGGAGGCCTACGTCAATCCCTCTCCCCCGGACTTCCGCAAGGGTCATCTGAAACACCCGATATTGCTCGTCACGAATCTACTTCGTGCCCTGGGCGTTCGATCGGCGGACGGCCTCGGGTTAAGTGACGGATATCTAAATCCTCAGAACCAGGCCATGGGAATGGACTTGTTCGTTCCTCCGTCGGTCTTCAGTTATTTTTCGCCATCGACCGGTGTCCCGGGATCCAGCCTGCGCGGGCCTGAATTCGGAGTGCTGAACACTTCCACATCAATACGGCGTTCGAACTTCGTTAACACCATGGTCTTCTCCAGAATTGCGGTGTCCGCGAACGCGCCTTCCGGAACGTCCCTGGATTTCTCAGGTCTGCAGCCACTCGCCAGCACTGCCCCTAAAGATCTGGTGTTGAGGCTGAACACTCTCATGATGAGCGGCAAGATGTCCCAGCCGATGTTTGACGCCATCTTGAAGGCTATTTATGCGGTGCCTGTGAGTAACCCGCTCCGGCGTGCCCAGACTGCGGTGTATCTGGTTGCAACTTCAGCTCAATACCAGGTGGCGAGGTGAATATGAAAATCACACGAAGAGAATTCTTCCGTCGTTCGGGTTGCGGAATTGGAACTGCGGCGGCATTCGCTGCGGGAATTGAGCGATTCACGCTTGTCAACGCGATGGCTCAGGGCGCCGGCTACAAGGCTCTGGTTTGCGTGTTTCTCGGCGGAGGCAATGATGGCAATAACATGGTAGTTCCAGCCGACGCGACCGGCTA
>DASTBJ010000750.1:0-14483 GCA_035712125.1 Terriglobia bacterium | reverse complement strand
GAAACGTGATTCCGTCCGATCGGATCAGCCCGCAGGCGAAGGCATTGCTGGATCTTTATCCGCTGCCAAACTTCATTCGGGGTTCGCGCTACAACTATCAGGTACCCCTGCTTGCTGCGACACACGGGGACAATGTCCAGGGGGCGCTCAACAATATCACGCTCACTAATGCCGACCGGCTGACCACGACCGTTGGAATTCAGAGCTCACGTTCCGACAGTCCCGATCTGTTCGGTTTCACGGACGCCAACCGCGGCTTCAATATTGCGGCAGCCGTGAACTGGACCCATCGCTTCACTCAGCGGGTGTCGGCGACCATTCGATATCAGTTCAGCCGGAGATCGGTTGAGACAAGACCCTTTTTCGCACTACGCAAGGACGTTTCCGGCGACGCGGGCATCCAGGGAAACGATCGCGATCCAAGAAACTGGGGGCCTCCCTCTCTGACTTTTGCAGGTGGGATCGCGGGGTTGTCTACCGGGAACTATCGCTACGATCGCGATCAGTTCAACAGTATTTCGTATACCAGCACGTTCACCCGCCCGCGCCACGGCTTTGAGTATGGAGTGGAATACCGGCGGCAGCACTTCAACCTGCTATCGCAGTTGAACGCGCGCGGCGGCTTTACCTTCAACGGCGCAGAAACGGGGAATGACGTCGCCGACTTCCTGCTTTCCATCCCCACCACAAGCTCGCTGGCCCTCGGGAATGCGGACAAGTACTTCCGTCAGTCGCTTTACAGCGCCTATCTGAACGACGACTGGCGCGTCAAACCGTGGCTGACGCTGACCCTCGGAGTGCGGTGGGAATATGAGTCTCCAATTACGGAAAAGTACGGCCGGTTGGTGAACCTGGACATTGCGCCGGGTTTCGCGGGGGCGAATCTCGTAGTCGCGGGCTCTGCTCAGGAGTCTCTGGTAACGCCCGACAAGAGTGGGTTTCAACCACGCATTGCTCTTGCCTGGAGACCGCGTTCGGCTTCGTCGATGGTTGTCCGCGCCGGGTACGGGTTGTATCGGGACACTAATGTCTACCGCGCGATAGCGGACCAGATGGCACAGCAATCCCCGTTGTCGAAGAGTTTAAGCGTGCAGAACACTCCGGAATATCCGATCACCCTCGCAGAGGGCTTTGCGGGAAATCCAGAAGTGACGCCGACAACATTCGCGATTGACCCCGGTTTCCGAGTGGGTACGGCGCAGAACTGGCAGCTGTCGATTCAGCAGGACCTCCCACAGGCGATGCAGATGACCGTCATGTATCTCGGAATCAAAGGCACGCACATCCCGCAACGCATTGTCCCGAACACGTACCCGTCAGGAGCGGTTAACCCCTGTCCCGAGTGTCCGGTGGGCTTTGTTTATCTGATGTCAGGCGGAAACAGCAACAGACACTCCGGATCGATTGAAGTTCGCCGCCGCCAGCGCAACGGCTTTCAGGCGAGTGTGCTGTACACGTTTGCAAAAGCGATCGACGACGGCGGCCTGGGCGGAAATCTGATCGCGCAGGATTGGCTTAACCGCCGAGCCGAGCGCGGTCTCTCAAACTTCGACCAACGGCATCTGGTGAGCGTCCAGGCTCAGTACACCACCGGCATGCTTGCCGGCGTCGGCGGATTTTGGGACAGCTGGCGCGGGAAGCTGTTTATGCAATGGACCGTGGCGGCCACGCTCACGACGGGCAGCGGCCTGCCGTTGACCCCGATGATCCTCGCGCCGGTTTCCGGCACCGGTATTACCGGAACCTTGCGGCCGGATGTCACCGGTGCGCCCTTGTATGACGGCAGCGGTGGAACCTTTTTGAATCCGGAAGCGTTTACCGTACCAGAAGCCGGGACGTGGGGAAACGCGGGAAGGAATACCATTACGGGGCCACGACCGTTCACTTTAAATGCATCCATCGCGAGATCGTTTCGTGTAAACGAGCGCATGAGTATGGACCTGCGTGTCGACGCGACAAATGTGTTGAACCACGTGACGTACCCGAGTTGGAACGCCGTGGTGAACAGCACGCAGTTTGGCCTTCCTGTTAACGCCAATGCAATGAGGGTCTTGCAGCCGTCTTTGAGGGTGAGGTTTTGAGATGAGCGAGAAGTTAAATGTGCTTTCGGCCCTTGCGCTGTGTTTGCTTCTTTCCTCCTCCCCCACGTCCGCGCAGGACCAGCAGACGCCGTTCACCCTGAGGGTCGACACCCAGCTCGTTGTGCAGACCGTCACTGTTACCGACAAAGACGGAAAACCGATCGAAGGTCTCACCGCGGAAGATTTTGTCCTTGTTGAAGACAACGTTCCGCAGACAATCAGCGTCTTTGAGTTTGAAAAGTTCGACGACACCGTTCTTTCGCGGCCTGGAACCCCCACTCCAGTAACCGCGCCAGGGGCGCCAGCACAAACCGAAAACCGCATAACGCCGGCATCCACGGGAGAAAGGCGTTACCAGGATCGGAGGTTGCTGGCGCTCTATTTTGATATGCCGTCTCTGGGCGACGCAGAACGCTTCCGGGCGCTATCGTCGGCGGTAACCTTCCTTCAGGAGAAGATGACGGTCGCGGACCTGGTCGCCATTCTGACGTACTCCGACGGGGCCGTCCGCGTCCGCAATGATTTCACGGACAATCGCGATACGTTGATGGAAAGCCTCTATCAATTGCTCAACGGCGAGGATATCAACGACATCAACTCGGACTTCGGACAGAATGCCGGAGAGTTCACTATCTTCAACACGGACCGCCAGCTTGCGGCGCTTCAAACCGTCGTCAAAATGTTGGGCGTTGTTCCTGGTAAGAAGTCGCTGATCCATTTCACCGCCGGCGTGAATCTTTCCGGTATCGACAATCAGGCCCAGCTGCGAGCCACGCTGAACGCAGCCCGGCGCGCCAGTGTGGCGTTCTATCCCGTGGATGCCCGGGGCCTCGTGGCCCTGGCGCCAATGGGAAATGCGTCGCGCCCGTCGCCTGGCGGTATCGGGATGTACACTGGCGCGATGGCTATGGCAACGCTGAGAGGTTTTCAGCGCTCGCAGGATGCGCTTTATACGCTCGCCGCAGACACCGGCGGAAAAGCGCTTCTCGATTACAACGACCTGTCCCTGGGAATTGTCAGGGCTCAGCAGGCCACAGCCAGTTACTACATCCTGGGTTACTACCCGACGAACACCGCGCGTGATGGCAAACTTCGGCGCGTCAAAATCTCTTTGAAAAACCGGTCCGCGGAACTCTCGTATCGCGACGCCTACTACGGGGAAAAGGAATTCAGCAAATTCACGGCTTCCGACAAGGAAAGACAGCTCGAGGAAGCGCTGATGCTTGGAGATCCGATTACGGACCTGACCATTGCGCTCGAGCTGAACTACTTCCAGCTGAACAGTGCCGATTACTTCGTTCCTGTGGCCGTCAAGATTCCAGGAAACGAGCTTGTTCTCGCCCAGAAGGCCGGGGCAGAGCGGACAGTGATCGATTTCATCGGTGAGATTAAGGACGAATTCGGCACAACGATCACGAACATTCGCGACAAGGTAGAGATCCGCCTGAAGGGAGAAGCTGCGACGCGGCTTGCGTCAAGCACTGTCCAATACGACGCCGGGTTCAACCTTCTTCCCGCAAAGTATGTCATCAAGATTCTCGCGCGAAATGCGGATACAGGTCGTATCGGCACTTACCAGAAAGAGTTTGTCGTTCCGAATCTCAACAAAGAACTCGTCCGGCTGCCCATCAGCTCGGTTGTCCTCAGCAGCCAACGCGTTGCAATGGAAGACGCGCTGTACACAGCCGGCAAGACAAAGGCGGACAAAGAGCAGATCGCGAATCCGTTGATCGAAAATGGTCTGAAACTGTTGCCGAGCGTGACGCGCGTGTTCAGCAAAAGTCGCGACTTGCTTCTGTACCTTCAGGCCTACGAGAGGAATGCCGTCGAAATGCATCCTCTGGCCGCGTTTGTCACGTTCTTCAACGGTCCCGAAAAGGTTTTTGAAACGGAAGCCTTCACTGTGACCAGTGGCATGGATCCGAAATCGAAAGCGGTGCCGTTCAAGTTGACTGTCCCCCTGGAAGCGCTGGCGCCCGGATACTACGTCTGCCAGGTCACGGTCTTCGATCCCTCCGCGCAAAAGGTAGCGTTCTGGCAGGCAGAGATCCGCATCGTTCCCTGAAGAAAAATCGGGGCCAGGCTAGTTGTTTCCATTTTTGGTTAAGAAGTGAGCGCGCATCTGAGCAATGTAATCTCTAAAATCATGATTCTCTTCTTCTGAAACAGCACAACTCCCGACTCCTAAGCCCAACCTTTTCAAGTTCCGCCATTTCCTCTGCAATGCGCTCAAACAGATTCAAGACCAAACAACGGGGCACTACGCCCCGGATCTAAAAGGTCGAGACCGGCGGTACGACTCGATGCCAAGTGTTCCAAAAAAGACTAATTGATTTTGAATTGCAAAGAACGCGTGGTCCGATCGAGGTTGTTGTCGACACGCTCGAACACGTCGATCTCAAACGGGCGATCGATCATGTTGCCGGCGAGGTCGGCAAGCGAGGTGCCCGCCCGTATCGAATAGGTTCCGGACTTCCAGGCCGCATCGGGTGTAAAAATCCAGCTCTTTTCTCCCGACCCCACGGACACGCCACCCTTGATGACAGCCCCGGCCTCCGTGACCACATCGAGTTCGCGTTCGAGAATCGCATGATCCATGGGCTCGGGAAACACCACGGTCAGGACGTTGCGCGTGCCTGCGGCAGGCGCGCGCACAGTCCATGATTTCAGGTCGACGGTGTTGCGGTCGGCGGGACCTACCGTAAAGGTCTTTTTAAAATCCGATGCGAGCAAGCGTCCCTGCGCGTCCTTCCACTCCTTGCTGACGACCAGCGAGTAGCGCTTTCCTTCGAGCAGCGCAACGCCCAGCTCGTGATGGGAGAGCAGACCTCGTTTGATCCTGCCCGGATCGATAAACAGTGTGAATCGACGACCAGAGGGATCCCAGAGTTCCTCTCCCAGCTCCAGGAACGGCTTTTCGACTTTCTTGCCTGATGCGTCTACCAGAGAAACGTGGTCATAGGCAGAACCGCGGGCCATCGGAGAAGAAAAGTGGATATAAAACTTGAGCTGGTTCTCAGGAAGGACATTTGAGGACGGGTACACGCGGTCGACGACGGTGGTCGGAGTCATATTCGGCTTCGGTATTCGGAGGAGAAGGAAGACTGGCGCTGTTGCTCCGGGAATTTTCGCGACAGCCCGATAGCTGACGCCAGGTTGAAGCGGAAACTGAGGTTCGAAGATCAGAGTCTTGTTTTCGATTCGGTACCGCCCCAGCAATGGCGGAACATTCGGCGCATCGACAGACACTGTGAACACTTCTTTCCCGCGCTCGGGCCAGAGTTGGGCAGCGCCGGACCAGTTCTCGAGCAGAAAGAGATTCCTTCCGCTGTCGAAACGGATCGAGGGAGACTGCAAGAAGAGAAGAAGGCACGCGGCGAGAACGCCGCGTGCCACGACTACAAGCATGGACCGTTACTTACGGAAGAGCGACGGTCCGCAGGTCGCCGGTTCGTGTGAGCACCATGGCTCGCTGCGCGTCGAACTGATCCATTTGAGCAACGTTGGTGATGGACGCGATCCGTTCGAACGGAACTCCTCCGGTGCCGGGAACGCGCGTTGTGATGCTTTCGAACTTCTCGAGGCCATCCGCCGAGAACTTCATGATCCCGTGAGTGGTATTGCTCATCAGAATGAAGTTCTGTCCGCCCTTGTTATACGCGATCATGTCGAGCGGCGTATTGCCGGCGCCGAATTCCGCGATCGTGGTTCCCATGACTTTGGACCCGGGCTTTAATGAGGAGACCGGAACCTTTACCAGCGGCGTGCAGGTATAGGAAGCCAGGATCGTCTGCTCGTTGTTCACCTTGTAAGGCAGGAACGTGCGAATCGGAGAATTGGTTTCGAACTGGTTGTGAGAAGCGTGCCAGATTTCGACGCTTGTTCCCTTGTCGACGGCGGTAAACGGGTAGGGGATAGCTCGAAGCGTCGACGAAAACTCCTCATTGGACAAGCCGGCCACGAATACGCGGTTATCCACAAAAGCCAGGTCCGTGATGGCCTGAAGGCGACGATTTCCGCCACGGCCACCAGTGCTGGGATTGACGGGATTCGGCAGCACAACGCTGGAATGTCTGATGTTTTCCAGCGACAGTGCTTCGAGTTTGCCGGCCGTATCGATTCTCACAATCACCGCGGCGGCATCAGGTCCAAGCCCGCGGGAAACCGAGACGTAGGTCTTGCGGGAGACAGGATTCACGGCGATATCGTTCACCTGAATCTGATCCCCTGTCGTTCCCAGCATCGCCGCAATCTGCCCGGTCATACCGGTCACTTCCACGGCCGTTGCCTGGGATGCGGTGCGGTCCTGCGTATCGAGCGCATAGATCATTCCGCCCATCGAGTCACCGACAAACAACAACCCGTTTGGTCCAAACGCCATCGCGCCGGCGGACTTCAGATCGGCCTTCCCGGCCTTCAGGGTGTCAGGAACTTGTACGGCAACGCCTGTCGATGTGAGCAGAGCCAATGCGAAAACTGCACAAATCGTGATTCGGAACGCTGTCATGTGATCTCCTTTGTTTGGAATCAACTGCCCGCAACTTTGCCTTGTGTCTCGTGCGGGGGTCAAGCAAAACCCATCACCACTTGCCTACAGATTCGGCTGTGCCCTGAACCCGATAACCTCCTCAATGGCCTTCGCAGCCTCCAACAGCATTCCTTCATGCAGCGGAGCGGCGCTGAGTTGAATACCCAGCGGCAATCCGTTCGAAGCGACCGCAAGCGGTAGCGTCATGGTCGGAAAGTCAGCGAGGGTCCAGGGCGCCTGCATGACCGGATCACCGGTGGCTCCGATACCGGCTGGAGCGGGGCCTGGAGCAGCCGGTGTCAGTACGACGTCGACATGTTCGAAGAGCCGCATCATTTGTCGCTGGTATTCCCGCCGAATGCGTCGTGCCCGAAGATACGTGCTGGCATCAATGAGTTCACCAAGCTGAACAAGATCCCGAAGTTTTGGACCGTAAGCTTCTGGATTCGTTCGGATTAATTGCTGATGTGTCGATGCCGCTTCCGACCGGACGATGGTACGGAGAATCGCGGGATGCATCCCAAAAATCGAAGGCAGGTCGGCCACAGTGACCTGAAATCCCGAGCCAGACAGACGGCCCGCAAGTTCTTCGATTTTGCCCTGACTCTCAATATCCGCCTTTTCGAAGAAGAAGTCCGACGCGAGCCCGATGCGGAATTTGTGATGGCTGGGACCGGAGCGGCTGGGCAGAGGAGCTTCGCTGAGCGACGAGAGAAGAACCTCGACATCGGCAGCGGATCGCGAAAATACACCGACATGATCCAGCGACCAGGCCAGCGGGAAAGCCCCGGTCATGTCGACTCGAGATTGTGTGGGCATGATCGACACGACACCGTTATATGCGGCCGGCCGTCCCACCGATCCGACAGTCTGACTGCCGATGCTTACCGGGCACATGCGCGCCCCTACCGCCGCTGCAGAACCGCTGCTGGAACCTCCGGGAGTGTGGTTTGTGTTCCAGGCATTCCGCGTGGGCCCGGGATCCAGAAACACGAGGATAGTCGTCACACACTTACCCATGATGAGGGCACCGGCATGCTTCAGTTTTTTGACGACACTGGCGTCGTACGCCGGTACGAAATCGGCGAAAGCCGTCGATCCCATCGTGGTTCGAAGATTCTTCGTGTAGAAAATATCCTTGATGCCGACTGGAATTCCGTGAAGCGGGCCGCGGAAATGCTTCTTGCGCGCTTCGGCTTCCATGAGCCGCGCCTCGGACAGTACGGCTTCGCGATCAATCGTCGTCCAGGCCTGAACGCGACCTTCGACAGCGTCCACTCGTGCGAGCAACGCCTGTGCGTACTCGAGTGGCGAAAGGGCTCCGCTTCGAATCTCCGAAACAGCTTCGGTCATCGTAAGGTTTTCAAGGCTCATCTTCAAACCTCACGGTATAGGTGTTGAGGGAATCGAGCTCCCGCGCGAGTTGGATCAGGTCGTTGCGCATTTCTTCCGCGCGCTCACGCCCGAACTTTTCCTCCGCGCGCCGTTGAAGCTCTGCCGCGAGTGTCGTGACCTTCTGTGCATCCATGGGCCGTAATCATAACGAAATTCGGTGACCGGCACCTCGAACTCCAAACTCCGCGGTATTCTTGTCCGATGCGACTGACATTCCTTGGGGCGACCGAAACTGTAACGGGATCAAAATTTCTGCTGGAAGCTGCGGGCAAAAGGGTCCTGATCGACTGCGGCCTCTTTCAGGGTTTGAAGGAACTTCGTTTGAGGAACTGGCAGGATCCACCGATCGATCCGAAATCGCTGGATGCGGTGATCCTGACCCATGCTCATATCGATCACACGGGTTATCTCCCCAGACTCGTTAAATTGGGATTTCGCGGACCCGTTTATGGAACGCCGGCAACCATCGACCTATTGAGGATTCTGCTTCCCGACTCGGCGCATCTTCAGGAAGAAGAAGCGAACTTTCGCAACAAGCACCATCGGACAAAGCACGAAGTCGCTTTGCCGCTCTACACGACGGAGGATGCGGACGCGACGCTGCGCCTCACCAGGGCCGTTCCCTACGAAACACCCACGACGCTCGTCCCCGGTTTCGAATTCGATCTGCTTCACGCGGGGCATATCCTCGGTTCGGCGTTCGTTCGTTTCCAGTCAGAATCGAAAACGGTGCTCTTCACCGGCGATATCGGACGGTTCGATACACCGATCATCAAAGATCCCGCGCGCGTTGAGACTGCCGACTATCTGATCATGGAATCGACTTACGGGAACCGCCTTCACAAGGAACAGGAAGGTCACCACGGCAAGCTGGCTCTGCGCGACATTATTGTCGCGACGGCACGGCGCGGCGGTACAGTACTGATACCGTCGTTTGCGGTAGGGCGGGCTCAGGAAGTGCTGTATTGCATGCGAGAACTGGAAGAGGAAGGCGAGATTCCTGTTCTTCCGGTTTACGTCGACAGCCCGATGGCGGTGGATGCTTTCGAGATTTATCGCGATCACAGCGAAGAACACGATCTTGAAATGAATCGTCTGAAGGCCGACGGGAAACATCCATTAATGACGAGGAACGTGACCTTCGCGAGAACGGTACAGCAGTCCAAGGCTATCAATGATCATCGATTTCCAGCGGTCGTTATTTCCGCCAACGGAATGGCGACTGGCGGACGTATCGTCCATCACCTGATGAATCGCCTGCCGGACGAACGGAACACCGTGGTGTTCGTTGGCTTCCAGGCCGCAGGGACGCGCGGGCGGTATCTGGTGGAAGGCGCCCGCACGATTCGAATTTACGGACTGGAGTATCCGGTGCGAGCGGAGGTTCGGTCGATTCAGGGTTTTTCTGCGCACGGAGACGCCATGGAGATTCTGCGATGGCTGGGATCCTTCAAGGCAGCACCGCGCAAGACATTTCTGGTGCACGGGGAGCCTCGAGCCATCCAGGGCATGAAAGGTCACATTCTCGAGAAACATCCGGACTGGCAGGTCGCTATCCCCACCTACAAGGAGACATTCGAATTGTGAAACAGCTTGCTCAGCAGTCGATGGCAACGGCGCAATTGAAAGGCGCCCGTTACGCGGACATCCGGATCATCGAGAGCCGTATTCAAACCGCAGGGGTGCGAGACGGAAATGTGGACTCGCTGGGAGACCTCGAGTCTGCTGGATTCGGCGTCCGCGTGCTTGTGGGCAATGCGTGGGGTTTCGCGTCCAGCGCCGACATCACGTCCGCCGAAATCGATCGCGTGACGGCGGTTGCGGTGGAGATCGCGAAAGCGAGTGCGCTGGTACCGGGAAAACCCGTCGAATTGGGATCTCCGGTACGAAGTACCGGAAGCTATATCACGCCAATCCAGATCGATCCCTTCTCAGTTTCGATCGAGTCGAAACTCGCTCTGTTGCTCGAAGCCGACGCCATCATCCGGCGCAATTCGGGTGTGAAAGTGTCGGAGGGTCGGGTGACCTGCATTCGCCACCACAAAACGTTTTCGAACTCGGAGGGCGCTCTGCTCGAGCAGACTATCTATGAGTGTGGAGGCGCAATCAGCGCCACAGCGGTGAGCGGTACAGATATTCAGGTGCGCGCGTATCCCGACGCATTCCGATGCCAGGGAACTGCCGGCTGGGAGTATATCCTTAACGCGCGATTGCTCGACCACGCCGAACGCGTCGCATCAGAAGCGGTCGCTCTGCTGAGCGCCGACGTTTGTCCCAGCACGGTCACAACACTGATCCTCGACAGCTCGCAACTCGCGCTGCAAATACACGAGTCCTGCGGTCATCCGACAGAACTGGATCGAGTCTACGGGACCGAGGCGGCTTTCGCCGGTCGCAGCTTTCTGACGACTGAGAAAATGGGAAAGCTGCGATACGGATCGTCAATCGTGAATCTCACAGCCGACAGTGTCCGGCCGACAGGACTCGGAACATTCGGCTGGGACGACGAAGGCGTGGCCGCATCAAGTTCGCCGCTGGTGAAGAACGGGGAGTTTGTCGGTTATCTGATGAGTCGCGAGACAGCGTCCGAACTCGGCCTTCAAAGCAATGGGTGTATGCGCGCCGATGGCTGGAATCGGATTCCTCTGATCCGGATGACCAATGTTTCGCTGGAACCGGGCACCTGGAACGCCGACGACATCATCGCCGATACCGACGACGGCATTTACATGGAAACCAACCGCTCCTGGAGCATCGATGACATGCGTCTCAATTTCCAGTTCGGCACGCAGCTTGGATATGAGATCAAGAAGGGCAGGAAGACTCGTCTCCTTCGAAACTGCACGTATGCCGGAATCACGCCTGAGTTCTGGAATTCGTGTGATGCCATCGGAAACGAAAAGAGCTGGAAGGTCTGGGGAACACCGAACTGCGGGAAGGGAGAACCGATGCAGGTCATGGGAACGGGTCACGGGGCTGCTCCCGCTCGCTTCCGCAACGTGCGCGTCGGAGTATACCGATGAGTTTCAAAAACATCGCGGACACCGTTCTGGCGGCATCGGAAGCGGACCAGACCGAAGTGGTCTACCGACTGCGGAACGAGAGTCTTACCCGGTTTGCGAACAACCATATTCATCAGAACGTCACCGAAACCAATCATGAGGTTCTTGTGCGTTGTGTGTCCGGTTCGCGTTGCGGCATCGCCGTCTCGAACGTGATTCAGCAGGACAAACTCAGGAACCTCGCGCGTGTAGCGCTGGACCTTGCAAGACAGCAACCCGAAAACCCGGACTTCAAAGGTTTGCCCGGCCCGACTCCACTGGTCCCGGTGACAAGTTTCGATCCCGATGTGGCAAAGTGCACTCCCACACAGCGCGCGAAAGGCGTCAGTGTCATCTGCCAAAAAGCGCGCGACGCGGGCTACACCGCTGCGGGATCCATGACAACGGGCACGATGACTTTGGGCGTCGCGAATTCAAAGGGAGTTTTCGCTGAATGCGAAACGACACTTGTGGATGGTTCCACAGTAGTGATGAGCGACACGTCATCTGGGTGGGCTCAGTCCTCGGGATGGACTCTTGGATCCGTCGCGTGGGAGGCCCTCGCCGAAGAAGCGGTCCGTAAAACGCGGTTAGGAGAAAAGCCTGCCGATGGCCAGCCCGGCATTTACACAGTCATCCTCGACCCGTACGCGACGTCGGACCTGCTCGGCATGATGGCCGCCGACGGAATGAGTGCGCTCGCCTTTCAGGAGGAACGGTCCTGGTTAAACGGGCGCATCGGACAAACAGTTCTCTCGCCAATGATCACCATTGTTGACGATGGGCGCGATGATTCGGGTATTCCGTTGCCGTTTGACTTCGAAGGACAGCCCAAGCAGAGAGTTGCCATTGTGGAAGCCGGCGTTTGCCGCGGGCCGGTGCATGACAGCTATACGGCCGGACGCCAACCCGGTGCAACTTCTACAGGCCATGCAATGGAACAGTCGGCCGGCGAGCGGATGGGACCTTTGCCCCTCAATCTCTTTCTTCAGCCGGGAACGTCTAACGTCGAAGATATGATTGCGTCGACCAAAGAAGGCCTCTACATAACGCGGTTCTGGTACACGCGACCGGTTCATCCCAGAGACGTCGTCGTGACCGGAATGACGCGGGACGGGACGTACATCGTGCGCAATGGAGAGATTGTCGGTGCGATAAAATCACTGAGATTTACCCAGTCGTATGTGGAGGCGCTTGCCAGAACCCTGTCGCTTGGGCAGACCTGCAAGACACTCTGGGCTGGCGGTACATGCCACGTTCCTGCAATTAAACTCGAGCAATTCAACTTCACGAGTTCTACGAGGTAAGAATGCCATGAGTATGTTTCACCTGGTCGCCTTGCTCGCTGCCACAATCGCTGCGCGACAAGGACAAGCCGTTCGGTTGTCGATTCCCGATGGGCCCGGAATTGAAAAAGTCGAAATTCGCTTCCAGGAGAAAATCATTCCATACACACGTGCCGGCAAGGAATGGTTCACGGTGGTCGGATTGGATCTGGATATGAAAGCGGGCAGTTATACGGGAGATGTACGCGTGACCCGGAATAACAAAGTCGAGACTCAAAGTGTGAAGATTGACGTCAAGGCCGTCCAGTTTCCTGTCCAGCATCTCAAAGTCGCGGAGCAGTATGTTGAACTCAGCCCCGAGAATTCCGACCGGGCACTGCGTGAATCACGCGAGATCGAAGAGATCCACAAGACCATCTCCGGGGAAGCTCTATGGAAGCAGGCATTTGTTGTCCCCATTCCCGGCGGAGTGGGCTCAAGTTTTGGCAAGCGGCGCGTGTTTAATGGCGAGTCGAGGAACCCCCATGCCGGCGCGGATCTGAAGGCAACAACCGGAACGCCGATCCGTTCCACGAACCGAGGCCGAGTGGTTCTGGCAAAAGACCTTTTCTTCACCGGAAACACGGTCATTGTCGATCACGGCCTGGGCATCTACACTCTTTATGCGCACCTCTCCCGGGTCGACGTTGCGAAGGACGCGATCGTAGAGCGGGCGCAAGTAATTGGACTGGCCGGTGCCACAGGGCGCGTTACGGGTCCGCACCTTCACTGGGGAGCCAGGGTTCAGAACACTCGGGTTGACCCCTTTTCACTGATCAATCTTGGAAAATGATGTTTGATTTCCTGAAGACGAGAACACCGATCGAAAGACTGACAAAGCGAGTTACCGAAACCGGGGGTGAAGACGCTCCGCGTATCGAAGCAGCACAGAAGCTTGCGGACATGGCAACGCCGGAAGCAACGTTCGCGCTGGCGAAACGGTTCACAATTTCCAGCAAAGTGATTACGCAGGATATCGAGGAGAAACGAATGGTGGTCGATATGCTCGCAGCCAAGGGCGACCAGGCCGTTGAGCCTCTCCTGAAGTTTCTCAAGTCGTACCATCAGGTCGAGTGGCCTGTGCAGGCGCTCGCACGGATACTCCCAACCGAAGAGCTCATTCCCAAACTCGTCTCTGTCCTTGAGGATGTCGCGCAGAACCCGTTCACGTCACCCGAACATCGATCGAGTTTGATCAAAGCCATGCACGGTCACATCACTCCGGAGATCGCAGAGGTGCTCAAGAAATCTCTGGAGGACGATGATGACGACGTTCGCATTGCCGCTGTCCACGCTGTTGGAGAGATGGGAGAAAGCGCGCGTGAACTTCTTCTGGAAGCCTTCGCGGCTGCTGATGATCGCCCGCGAATCCGGATAGCCATTGCCGAACTCTTTGCGGATCGCGACTGGCCCGTCAAGGGATTCCGGCCGACAATTGAAGCCAACCTGCCGGATGGCTTTCATATCACCGCGAAGGGCCATATCCGCCGCAGGGGCACTCCCGCGTGAGACGCCGGGAAAACTGGGCCATGTTCTGCATGGCAATCTGGCTTTCCGGTTCGGTATTCATCTCGGTAGTGGCAATTCAGAACTTCTACACGATTGATCGCCTGTTAGAGCAGTCTCCAAATGAGGTTTTCCGAATTGCCGGCGAACTCATGCGGAACCCAACGGCAAGGGAACTGCTACGGTATCTTTCGTCCGAACTCAACCGCCTCTACTTTCAATATTGGAATCTGGCCCAACTTCCGCTGGGACTCATCGCCTTGAGACTCGTGAGTGCCATTCCCGGATCGAAGCGTGCCGTCTGGGGAATTGCCGCCATGTTGTGCGTCGTGTTGTTCCTGATGATCGCCATCACGCCATCGATCCTGAGCATCGGCCGAAGCCTCGACTTTGTGCCACGAGACCCGCCTCCTCCGGCGCTGCGCACGTTTGGTCTGCTGCACACGACTTACTCTGCGTTCACAATCGTCAACCTTATTCTTGGGATACTCGTGACCTGGTGGATTCAGAAAGAGCACCCGAGCCAGGAAACATAAGCCGCTCGCTGTTCCCCTGTTGCAGAGGCCAACTTGCGGAACTCCCTTCGCGAGTTCGGTTTGGTGCCGAG
>DASTBJ010000749.1:0-12372 GCA_035712125.1 Terriglobia bacterium | reverse complement strand
AGTAGCGAGGATTTGCAGAGCCTTCTGCTTCTACGATTCCGAAATAAGTAGGGCATCGAGCCCACCGAACGCCGGGAGGACGGCCGGAACGCACATGGGACGCACTCAGATCGCACAAGTTCTCTCGTATTTGCCAATCGTTTATGCGTTCGCCGCGCTAGCGTTGATGGGTGGCCAGAGTCAATCGTTTGGAATCGAGGGAAGTCTCGTGACACCCGTCGGCATGGGGGCATGCGCCCGATGTCGCATTCAACTGGAAGACAAAACCGGCAAGAATGAAAGAAGCACGCTTTCCGACGTTCTCGGAAATTTCTATTTCAACGATCTGGAGATCGGGGTTTACACGCTGTGGGTGCAGGCGGCCGGCTTCAAAGACAAAACACAGGTGGTGGCGGTGAATACGGACGCCACGCGAGTCTCTATCGAATTGGAATCGAGAGATGCGGAGAGAACTGAAGTCCGCGTGGGCCAGGTTATCGACAGATCGACGTTCCTAGATAGCTATCCAAAACTCGCAATCGAGCTCTACCAAAGAGCGTCAGAAAAAAGCCGAAATCAGCAAAGCATCGAGGCATTACGCCTGTTTGAGGAGGCTATTGCGATTGCGCCGGACTTCTATGCGGCCCACACAGAGCTGGGAATGACATACCAATCCTTGGGAATGCTCGGAGAGGCGGGGAAGGAGTTTCAAGTAGCAAGTCGCATCAATCTCTCCAGCCCGGATCCGATGATTCATCTCGGTGGCGTCTACATTCTCCGCAATGAATGGGGACCGGCAACGGAAGCAAGTGTTGAAGCGATTCGGCGAGATCCACAGGAGCCTCGTGGCTATTTCCATCTCGGACTCGCTCTGTATTGCACTTCAATGCTCGACCTTGCGGAAAGTGCACTCAGATCTACATTGAACCTGGATCCAAAAATGGAAGAGGTGCGTCTGCTTCTGGCCAATATCTATCTTGAATCGGGGAGATGGAACGAGGCCCTGCAACAGTTGGATCGTTACCTGCAGTCGAGTCCGAAGGGCGAGGTGAAAAACCGCGTCTCCGCACTGCAAGCCCAGCTTCGGCGCGGGCAGCGGGCGGTGGGGCTCAGGATCGCGGTTCCAACCCGGGTCGGTCGTACGGTCATGCCTAATGTTTGCAGAAGTCCGTGACGCGAACACCCGTTGCCATAACGTCGGAACGAAAACCGCGAATTTCTCACGATCTTCCAACGAGAGCCTGTTTGCCCCGCGCTGGGCTCTTCTCGGGAACTTTCATCGATCTCTTCGACACAGACCTACAGATTACCTCATCGCTCGCAGTGCATGCCTAGATTGGCCCTAGTCGATCCGCGCCTTCGATGGCTCTGACTCTTGGAGAGCTTTGTCCATGAATGCCTGCCTTTCACGATCGGTGACAAACAGGGGGTGCATGATCGCGCCTAAAGAAGAAAGGGCGCCATGCCCACGGAATTTTTCGGGTTCGTGATGGAGTTTGGACGGGAATTCCCGCGTTTCAAGTCAGGGAAGATCGAATTCTCCCGGAAAGGACGAATGAATGAGACCTAATGCAAGATGGAGAGGGGCTGCGAACGTTTGCCTTCTCTTCGTACTGTCGATAACCCAATTGGAGCCGGTTGCACTCGCTCAGAACGCAAATAAGAGCGAAGAGCGTACCAATCCTTCAATCGTCTATATCGCTGCCGCTATGCAACCTCAGCAGAGACTGCCATCACGCTCATCGATTAAGGTTTCGCAGGCGCAGTTGCCGCCGCAACCCGCCCCGATTCGAGCGCTCCTGCCGCCGAGTGCGCCCGCCCAGGACTCTAAGAAGCGTACTGGGTTGAAATGGATTCTGATTGCTGCCGCAGGAGCGGGCGTGACGGCTTTTGTTTTGGCGAACCAGAACTCTTCGCCGGACATTCCCCAGCCAGTTATCACGGTGGGACAGGTCGAGGTTGGACAGCCGCAATGAGGGCGTCTTTTCGAATTCGCCTCTTGGCGCTCAGCGGTTTCTGCATGCTGTTTCTGACGTCAGCCGTCGCAGCAGGACAATTCACGGTGGGATTATCCGGGCCCGTTCTGGGTTATGTGTTTGATTCGAGCTCGAGCACCCTTCGGCCAGTCCTCGGTGTCCTCGGTAGCTCTACCATTGGTAAGCCTCTCGATCTTGGCCTCCTGCTGACTCACGTGTGGACGTTGGACGCACGACACGTCATCGCTGCCGCCGACAGTTACCCGAACCTCCTGATCATCGACCTGGAAGGAAATACTCCTTCAATGGCTGCCATCGCCGGCGTTCCAGCAACGCCAACCAAGGCCGCAGCCAGTCCACGGGGAACGTCGGGAGTCTTTTACTACCCGGACCTCCGCGGAATATGGGTTGTCACTGGGCTTCCGAAACCCGTCGCTTCGCCCGTGTTTATCGATCTCGCATCATCCGGGATGATCACACACGTGGCGGTCAGCGACGATGGCAAGCTACTCGTCTACTCGATCAATGAAGGCGGCAGAGACGAACTCTACGCGTGGACTGAATCTTTGACGCGTGCCCGCTATCTAATGTCTACAGGCTCTGTTGCCGGACTGACGATCACGGGAGACGGCGATGCGATTGTTGCCGATCGCGCGGCGAATGAAGTTTTCGCGATCCGGGACGTCGGAGGCACTGCCGTCCCGCAGCTGCTCGCCGGTCCTCGTGAAGGCGTAAGCAATCCCGTAGGCGTGGCAGTGTACGTCGGACGGATCTACGTTGCAAATGCGGCTTCAGCGAACGTGATCGCCCTGGATTCCAATGGCCGTCTCTTGAAAACGTACGAGTGTGCCTGCACGGTCTCGGGTTTGTATTCGATAACGGCTTCCGTATTCCGGTTGACCGCCGGGCTCGACCGCTCGGTGTGGCTGTTTGACGCCAGTGCCGAAGGCCGGATCCTATTTGTTCCCAAGCCGGAGAGTCCACAATGACAAACTACTTCTTCTTAGGCCGGGCCGGCCTGACGCTGGCCTTCATATGTCTCGGACTATCTCATGGCTTCGCCCAGTCCATTATCACCACCTATGCGGGCGGCGACGCACGAGCGGTTGTGGTAAGCGGCATGCCAGCGCTCACACAGCACATCGGTGCGCCGCGCGGGGTCGCGTCAGATAATTCCGGAGGATTCTATTTCAGCAATTCGGGAGGCGTCTATCGGGTTGCATCCGATGGCACGCTCAGGGTGATCGCAGGCGATGGCGTATCCGGCTTCAGCGGAGATGGCGGACCTGCGACCTCTGCCCGGCTTTCCTCTCCTGGAGAAATTGCTCTGGATGGGATGGGCAATCTCTTCATCGCCGATTGCGGTAATGGTCGCATTCGCAAGGTCACATCAGACGGGATCATCCACACGGTAGCAGGCGGCGGGACGCAGGACTTCGTGGAGGGCGGACTCGCGACTTCTGCCCGGTTCTCTCCTGCGGGTATCGCCGTGGACGGGACGGGCAACCTCTTCATCGCGGACCCGACTGGTCTTCGCATTCTTAAAGTCACTCCAGACGGGATCATCCGCACTGTTGCCGGCAGCGGAGATGATATTTACAACAGGGACGGCATTCTTGCCACCGCTGCAGGCCTCGGCTACCCGTCGGACGTGGCCGTGGACAAGAGTGGAAATTTTTTTATCGCCGATTACTGGAACTCGGGCATCCGTAAGGTGACCTCGAACGGAATCATCACGACGGTTGCCCAACTGGACGGTTATCCGACATACATCGCCGTGGACAATGCAGGTAACCTGTTCTTCGCCAAGGAAGCGACACCCGGTCGCGACAGCAATCGCATCTGGAAGGTTACTTCAGGTAAAGCCACCATTGTTGCAGGCAACGGAACCCGTGGCTTCAGCGGAGATGGCGGTCCTGCCAACGCTGCATCCCTCCTGGTCGCGGCGGGTGTCACGGCAGATCCAGAAGGCAACATTTTCATCGTCGATTTCGGAAATTTCCGCATCCGTAAGGTCGGCCTCGACGGGATCATCAGGACGGTGGCTGGTAGCGGACTATCGAACGTCGGAGACGGTGGACTAGCTACAGCGGCCCGCTTGAGCTTCCCGATGGGAGTTGCAGTGGATGGGGCCGGCAATCTTCTGATCAGCGATACGTACAATCGGCGCGTTCGAAGAGTAGGCGTGGACGGGAAGATCGAGACTGTCACCGGCAATGGAGAATACGGCTACAGTGGTGATGGCGGGCCCGCGAGTTCCACCACGCTTAGCCATCCTACCGGCGTGGCTGCCGATTCGTCGGGGAACCTGTTCATCGTAGACACCTGCAACCAGACAATCCGGAAGGTGAACTCTGAAGGCGTTATGGCCACCGTAGGTAGTGCGGGAACTTGGAATTTCTGTGCCTCCTATGGCGATGTCTCGCCGGCTAACTTAGCCCTGGATCACGAGCGTACGCTCTTCGTCCCGGATACCCGCAACTTCCGGATCGTCAAAGTCACATCCTCCGGGATCACCAGCAGGGTTGCGGGAGGAAGCCACGGATCTGGCGGCGACGGCGGTCCCGCAATCTTCGCCCAACTCAATTTTCCAACGGGTGTTGCAGTCGACCACGAAGGGAACCTTTTCATTGCGGATCGGGGTGGCCACCGGATCCGCAAAGTTACTGTAAGCGGAATCATTAGCACTGTAGCAGGCACAGGAGCTGCGGGCTTCAGCGGAGACGGTGGCAGCGCGGCGGCCGCTAGCCTCAGCTCGCCGGCCGCTGTCGCCTACCACAATGGGAACTTGTTCATTGCGGACTCCGGCAACGCGCGCATTCGTAAGGTAGCTCCTGACGGGATTATCACAACCGTAGCCGGGAACGGGATGTTTGGCTTCAGTGGAGATGGCGGCATCGCCACTGCAGCATCGTTCGGTACCATCAATGGCATCGCTGTGGACGCCGACGGAAGCCTCTTCGTCGCCGACTCCGGTAACAACCGCATCCGCAAGGTCACTTTCGTTCTGCCTGCTCCTACACTGACGTCTGTTTCACCAGATTTGACCTCTCCGGGAGCGACTACTGAGATCACATTGAAAGGGACCAGCTTTGGGAGTCCCTTCACGATAAATCCATCGAGTGGTATTGCGGTCGAGCACATACAGGTCATCGACGAGATGACCGCAACGGCTACGCTGACGATTGCTTCGAATGCAACTCTCGGCCCACGCGGGATCACCGTAACTACAGGTTCCGGGACAAGCAATGCAGCCACATTAACGGTAGCTCCGCCATTTCCGGACCTTAAAGTAACCAGTAACGTGGGGCGCTTCGCGGTCGGCTTTAACGGGGTGTATACCGTCGACGTTCGCAATGTCGGAACGCTGCCGGCGCCAGGGCCGATGACACTCACCGACACGCTGCCCACTGGACTGACATATGTCTCCGGAACGGGAAGTGGTTGGTCATGTTCGGCGGCAGAGCAGATCGTCACATGCGGGAATTCCGAAGTTCTGGACGCGGGAGCATCCTCAACCCTGACAATGACTGTCGCGGTAGGCGCTGCTGCGGCGCCCGCTGTAACCCACACCATTTCAGTGGCCGCTATGGGGGACCTGGTGGCCTCCAACAATGTCGCGTCGGATGCGACAGCGGTTGTGAATCCGTCGCCCGTGCTGCAGTTCACTCCAACATCCCCTGGCGCGGGCCAGCAGGCAACGATGGGTATCGCGCTGCCCGAAACTCTTCCATATGACGTGACTGGGACGGTCACGTTGAGCTTTGCATCCGAAGCCACCATTCCCCTCGACGATCCGGCGATTCAGTTTGCGACAGGCGGCCGTCAGGTGACGTTTGTGATCCCTGCCAATACTTTCCAGGCTCGTTTCGGCACAAATACCCAGCCGGGGCCTCTTCCTTTTCAGATGGGCACCGTGGCGGGGAGCTTTGCTTTCGAAGGAATGCTGCAGGCAGGCGCAATAGCGATCCCGTTTTCCTCAACCCTCAAAATTCCCCGGCAAGCGCCGGCAATTCAAGCCGTCCAGACGAGCACCACCGATGGCTTTGTGGCTTCGTTGACGCTGTGGTCGACAGCGCGCGAAATCAACCAACTCGTGCTCCGCTTCGATACGGCACCGGCGGTCCGGCTAAGCTGCGGCTCGATCGGGAAAGAAATGTGTGCCGTGTCGCATTCAACTCTGATCCTTAACGTCAAAGATCGTTTTGACTACTGGTATGCGACCGACACCGAATTTGGGAGTTTGACGACCTTGCGACTCCCCTTGTCGATCACAGGAAATGTGGCCGGAAACGTCCACGTGACGTTGCGCAACAGCATGGGGCAGTCCGCTCCCGTAACATTCCCGCTGCCCTGAGTGGTTTGTCCGGCGATCAGCGTCGGCCCCGGCAACGGGCGAAGTGATCAGGTGGTTCTTGATCGCCTTCAGATTCTGATCGAAGAAACTCCGAACGGTCGGTGGACATTTCAAAGAGAGCTTTGTAAATCAGAGGGAGATCGATGTTGCCGCGCGCACCAATTTCTCCGCAATCGGTTCTCCCGCCTGTGGGGCATCGCGGCTGTCTTCTTCCGCGTTTATCGGATCCGGATTTTTTGTTGCACGAGTGATCCTTTTTTTCGGATTTCGCGCATTCATCAACAGAGGGGTACGTGAAACGTGCCCGACTATTCGGACACAATTTTTTTCTTCAACAAAATTGTGCCCTTCCTTTGTCCGGACCGGCGGGGACGTCGAGGCCACGGAACAGGCACAGGAAGGCCGGGAATGCAGAGGGAAGGCACTCAAATGACTCAAGTCTTCTTGGCCTTGTCAATCCTCTATGCGCTCGCCGTATCAGTGTTAATGAGCGCACAAAACCAGTTCGTCGGAATCCAGGGGACGCTCATGACACCCGCCGGCAGGGGGGCTTGCGCCCGATGTTCCATTCAACTCGAAGATGCGACCGGCAAAAATATGAGGAGTACGCTTTCCGACCCTCTGGGGAATTTCTATTTCAACGATCTGCAGGTTGGGATCTACACCCTGCGCGTCCAGGCAACTGAATTCAATGACACAACACAGGTGGTGACGGTGAATACGGAAACCACGCGAGTTTTCATCGAACTTGAGACCAGAGACGTGAACCGGAATGACGCCGGCGCTGGTCATGTTATCGACAGATCGATGTTCCTGGATAGCTATCCAAAACTCGCAGTAGAGCTGTTTGAAAAGGCGTCAACGAGAAGCCGGAATCAGGAAGGCATCGAGGCATTGCGGCTGTTTGAAGAGGCTATCGCAATTGCGCCCAACTTCTATGCGGCTCACACAGAACTGGGAATCACATACGAGTCTTTGGGAATGCTTGGGGAGGCGCAGAAAGAGTTTCAGGTCGCTGGTCGCATCAACTTGTCCAGCCCGGATCCGATGATTCATCTCGGTGGCGTCCACATTTTGCGCAATGAATGGGGACCGGCAACAGAGGTAAGTGTTGAAGCGATCAGGAGAGATCCTCAGGAGCCGCGTGGCTATTTCCACCTCGGGATTGCTTTGTACTGCATTTCCGCGCAAGACCTTGCGGAAAGTGCACTCCAAACTACCTTGAACCTGAATCCAAAAATGGATGAGGCGCGCCTTGTCCTGGCCGATATCTTTGTTCAATCGCGAAAATGGAACGATGCCCTCCAACAGTTGGATCGTTACCTGCAATCGAGTTCGAGCGGCGAGCTGAAAAACCGCGTCTCGGCACTGCGAGCCCAGCTTCGGCGCGGAGAGCGGCCGCCGGAGCTTAGGATAGCCGTGCCAATCCGGGTCGGTCGCACGATCAAGGCCGATGTTTGCGCAAGGCCGTGACCCGGGCCACCGGTGGAGTGGCAACGCACCTGAAATCAGAACCTCACGCCCTCCAGCGACAGGCGATTCTTGGCCTCGTGTGTGGGGCAGACCATTGCTCCTACAGGCTTGAATCATCGATCGTTGAATTTGATCTTGGTCGGAATTGAGTCTGGACAAAGAAACAAGGAGTCTTCGCGAGGCCGCCATCAGCGTCGGCCCCGGCAACGGGCGACATCTTGTTGGATGTGCACCAGGTCTGCAACGAAGTTGTCACCGGCGGCAACCGCAACAGCCTGGCCGGAAAACCCACCGCGCTTCGACCTGATGAAAACGCTGGCGGCATCGACTGGAAATGTCGCGGCGTTGGAACAGAAGTTGTTCCATAGATTGTCCTGCAACAAATACTGCTCGACGTTCGACGTATAAAACGTGGCAACAACTGCTTTCTTCTCCTTCAGGTAAGCCCCCACTGCGCGCAACGCTTTCGGACCCGCGAAATTTCCAACGACAGGGACGATCATGTTCCGCGTCTGGAGGTCCTTCAGGTATCGGAACGAGTCTTCTGTAGCGAGATAACTCCGGTTCTGCTTCTGAAGATCGGTAGCCGTCATCAACTGCCAATAGGTAGGAACTCCACCGGGGGAGCCTCCACCCGAAAACTCGTAGCGGAGTTCCGGCCCCGATTTGAAGAAATTGCCGTAGACGAAGTCGATGCCTTTTAGATCCACGTCCGAAAGCTTGAACCCGTGTTTGGTGATCAGGTGGTTCTTGATCGCCTTCAGATTCTGATCGAAGAGCGTCTGGCTTGGAGAAGCCTTCCTGAATGCATTGAATATTTCGGTGGCAGTCGAAGTCGCGGACAAGCCGGCGGGCCTGGCTCTTGAGAAGAGGCGCGAAACAAACTCCGAACGGTCGGCGGACATTTCAAAGAGAGCTTTGTAAATCAGATGGAGATCGAGATTGCCTCGCCGGATGTCGACAATGAACACCATGCTCGGGCGAACCGCCGAAATGTACGTGAAATTCTGCTCCGGTCCGACGCCCACGTAAACGCCGCCCGGTTTCACCTTGCTGATCAACTCGGGTACGATCTGCTGAAACCGGATCTCATTGGATACCAGGTTTTCGGAATGATAGGTTCCATCCGGCTCTGAAAACTCCGAGGCCATCTTCCAGAACTCCTGATCTGTCAGCCGCGCGGGAACCTGCGCCAATGCGGGCAAAGCCATGAAGCCCACAGCGACACCGAGTGCAGTGCAGAAAAACAGAGAACGTTGCGTAAGTCTTCGGTGTGCTCTAACGCCCATGGTTGCGCTCCTTCGCGGCCTTGATAACCGCTCTGTCGAAATGTACAGGTCCTTAGTCCCGGGAGCAAGGAACAGACCGCTTCGACTCCGGCGCCGAAACCTCTCCTCGCTTTCAGTTTGGCGCATGTTGCTGTAATCTGCCGACGCTTGTTGACGCCGCAATCCACTGCTTTGTTCCATGGGTTGAATTACGAGGAAGGTTGGATCTATGGCCGACGATTCGAACGATGCATTCATCATCCGCGCCCTGGTCGACAAATGGGTGATCTACAGCGACGCCGGCGACTGGGATCGTTTCAGTAGGCTTTGGCACGCCGATGGGTGGATGTCCGCAACCTGGTTTCAGGCTCCAGCCGCCGACTTCGTGAAGGCGCGACGCGAGGGTTGGGAGAGGGGCGTCAGCATCATTCACTTTCTCGGCGCGCACACCGCAGACATCGTGGGGAACCGCGCAGTCGCGCAGACGAAGATGACTATCTCTCAACGCGCCCCCGTTCACGGTGTGTTGTGCGACGTGGTCTGCACTGGACGGTTTTACGACTTTCTGGAAAAGCGTGACGGCCGGTGGGGATTCGTGCGAAAGCAACCTATTTATGAGAAGGACAGGCTGGATCCCGTGGATCCGAAGGCTTCCATCGAATTGGATCAGGCACTCTTGAACCGTTTTCCGGAAGGTTACCGTCATCTCGCGTACCTTCAGACACAGGTGGGATACACAGTTAAGGAGAAAGGCATGCCCGGCCTGAAGGGCCCCGAAGTCGAAAAACTCTACGCGGAGGGGAAAGCCTGGCTCGAAGGATCGGCAACGCCCGGGCACCCGGGTTAGGGACCCTGAGACCGGTCGATCCCATTTTCTGGCCCCATCTGGTGTAGAATCTCCCAGCCATTCGTTAATTCATGTGCGCACGGTAGTAGAATCCTGAAATACTGGAGCGAACTATGAGACACAAACTGTTGTTAGCGGTCACCATACTCCTGGGACTTGCCCTTGCGGCGCCTCTAATTGCCCATCATTCCGTATCCGCCCAATTCGATCGCACGAAGACGGTCACGTTGACCGGTCCCGTGACGAAACTCGACTGGATCAATCCGCACGCGCGCTTTCTTATGGACGTGAAAGACGCGGATGGCAAGGTCACGAGTTGGGAAATCGAGCTTTCGGCGCCAGCGATGTTGATGAGACGGGGCTGGACACGAACCGCGCTTCCTATTGGTGGATCCGTGACCGTAACGGGCCCAAGCGCAAAAGATGGTTCCAAGATGATTTACGCGAATGCCGTAACGCTCAGCGATGGAAAGCGAGTCTTTTCGGGATCACCTGACGAGCTTGGCGGTCCGCCGCAGCAATAACAGTTAAGGATAGCAACCGGCCCAGCGACGAGGATAGGGCCTGCGCAGGAAAACCCCGCCAGGCCCGGCTTTCGTCCTCCCCCGCGCTGAAAAAAGCTCAGCAACTGCCCGCGCATATATAATGCCCGCAAACATCAGTTGGTAATCGGACCCTGAAAATTGGAGGAAAACTCATGCGGCTCAAAACGATCACCGCGGCCGTGCTACTGGGAACTCTGTTCTCGGCAGGCGCCGCCGCACAAAATGCCGGTTCCGTCATCTCCGCTGCTTCGAAAGCGATGGGAGCGGAAAATTTGAATTCGATCACGTATTCGGGAACTGCGCGAAACGGAGCCTTCGGTCAGAGCAAGAGCATCGGGGATCCCATGGGTCCCGTCAACGTGACGCAGGTCAACCCCTACACACGGACGATCACCCTTGTGCAGCCCACAGACCAGACCGCCCTCGTGTCACGCGCGAGCGGGACGACGCAACCCCCCGTCGTACCGGGTGTGCCGGCTCCCATGCCCGGAACGCTCAATCAAAACATCACAGCTCAACAGATGAGCACGAATTTCGGCCAGGCCCTCAACGTCCTGACGACGCCCTGGGGCTTTTTGAAAGCGGCTGCGGCCAGCAATGCCACCGTGCGCCAACAGGGTGGCCAGCAGGTCGTGTCGTTCTCTCCGCCGAACTTCAAATCGCCCTCCGGGCAGTCGTATACGGTGACGGGATACATCAACAACCAGAATCTCGTAACAAAGGTTGAAACCCGCGTCGAACACGCGGTTGTGGGAGACCTGCTTGTGGAGTTCGAATACTCGAACTACCAGAACATGTCGGGACTCCAGATCCCCACCCGAATTGTTCAGAAGCAGGCGGGCCTGACCACGTTTGATGCCACCATCAAGGCCGCGACGGCCAATCCGCCGAATCTTGCGGAGTTATTGACCCCGCCGCCGGCGCCAGGACGTGGCGGTGGTCCCGGTGGCGCGCCACCGGCTGGTGCCGCCCCCGCAGCCCAGGGTGCTCGCGGCGCGGGTGCTCCCCCGGCGGGGGCTCCTGCGGCAGGGGCTCCCGCTGCTGGACGCGGCGCCGGCGGTCCCCCTGCAGGCGGTCCTCCCGCCGGCGGCGCACCGCAGGCCGCAGCCGCTGCGCCGGTAGAGAAGCTGGGTGAGGGTGCGTTCAAGATCGGCGGCAATTACACCTCGCTGGCTGTCGATATGGGCGACCATGTTCTCGTGGTCGAGAGCGGTCAGAATGACGCTCGAGGTTTGGCAGTCATGGCAGCGGCGAAGCAGGCGATTCCCAACAAGCCGATCCGATTCGTCGTCAACTCGCATCCGCACTTCGATCATGCCAGCGGTCTCGCAGCGGCTGTGGCCGAAGGAGCCACGATTCTCACGCATCGCAACAACGAGGAAGTGCTCGAGAGGCTGCTGGCCGGTCCGCGCACTCTGATGGGCGACAGCCTGTCGAAGGTGACAAACCGGCGTACAAATGTAGTCGAAGGCGTGGGCGATCGCGATGTCCGGAAAGGGACGAACGGCAAGGTCGTCGAACTCCACCGCATCCCCAACGAACATAGCGACGGCATGCTTGCGGTTTACCTGCCGGCGGAAAAGGTTTTGTGGTCGGCCGACATTACGGTAGTCAATCCGAATCCCGCTCAACTGGGCGTCGTAAAGGCAGCGGCCGAGGCTATCGACCGGCTCAAACTCGACTACAATTCGTGGATTCCCGCCCATCCACCGAACCCCGATCGACCGTTAACGAAAACGGACGTTACGGCCGCGCTTACCACGCCGGCAAAAGACTGAAACGAAATTAGGGAAATCTGTTAATGGTTAATGGTTAATGGATAATTGTTACCAGTTATTGAAGGTGGCCCTTCGCGCTATCTTTCCTTCGATAACAAGTAACAACTATCCATTAACCATTAACAGATTTCCCCAATTTCGTCTGTCCC
>DASTBJ010000748.1:0-10865 GCA_035712125.1 Terriglobia bacterium | reverse complement strand
GGACTCCTCGAAGTCGACTTCAGCGCTCTCAAAAAGTCAATTTTTTTCATGCACGGGGGCGCGGCAGCCCGATATTAATCCCCATTCCCTGCAACGTTGGTTGTCCGGAAAATCGTCGTTCGTCAGATCATCGTGGGACCACCCACGTTCCAGCGATGCGGTCCTGCAGGCCGCGGTCTGCGGCAGCAATCGTCCACATAACTCCTGCGATCATCGCGCCAACCGCAAGACTACTAGCCAGCACAGGCGCCGGAGATGCCGGCCCGAAGCCCATAACGATCGGATTAGGCAACAAGAGCAGCCACGCGAGAATCGGCGCCCAGGCGATCAGCGTTCTCGCCAGCGAGCGCAGGCGGCCGATTTCGTTGCCGTCGCGCGTTACCACGGCGAGCCCGATCAAGCGGGTGGCCACGCCTCCGGGAACGGCGATGGAGGACACGATGCTGCAGAACAGGGCCATCAGGCTTGCCATCGCCGCCATTAAGTTCAGAACGATCACGCCGGGGCTAGCGACGCCCAAACTCTGCGGCGGGCGTATGCGGTCCAGTACGGGTTGGATGGTCTCCCTGCTTCGAGCCAGTTCTTCCGCTGTCACCGAGGGATACCTTGTCGCAATGTCGGAAGCCATGCGGCGCAGTTCGGGCTGGTCTGCTTCCTGCCCCTGCGATGAACTGCTCCATAAAGGGGTGTTGCGCAAGAGCGCGCCGTGTTGACCGGCGAGGTACGTTTCAACGGCAACACGGTATTCCGGTGAACGCATTGGGCTATCCGGGGGGCTACCCGGAGGCACGTCGGTTCGCAGCACCGTGAGCAGGCCAATCACCTCTCGATCCTCCGGGGTCAGGATGAGAACATCCGCATTCGGAAACACGACGAGCGCAGACAATCCGATGAATAGAAACGGAGCTGCCGCCATCGCAATCGGAACGGCACGACGCCAGCGGGACACGCGTTCGAGCGATGCTGCCGCCTGTCTCAATTGAGCCTGCGCTTCTTCCAGCGAGCGAGTTGCTTCGTGCGACCAGCGCCGAAGTAGAACGCATGCGGAAAGCGGCAGCCTTGGTGCCAGGTCCTTTGAAACTGCCCCCGGCATCGTGACGCGGCCGGCGGCGGAAGCGAGTAATTCCATCGGAGTGGCTGCGGCGGAAGAGGGCGACGCTACTACACCGGGTGCCTCGAAATCCAACAGGACAGTCCTGCCGTCCGCTCGCATCCAGAGACGGTCGAGTCCGAGTGGAGGAAGCGACCCTTCCTTCAACGCGGCGGCGAATTCGTGGAGCAAGTCGGCGAACACGACCCTGGCCGCAGGCCAATCCAGAGACGCTTCATTTCGCTTTAGCAGGGGCCCGCCGGAGGGAGCTTCGAAAGCGTCCCAGTTCTCCGTAGCAGACCGCCGGCCTGTCAACCAGTGCAGGCGCGTCACGCGCGAAATATCGCGCCGGGGCGGCGCAATGGGCGGTGTGCCCGGCGGCACCGTTCGAATCCAGACGCGGCGGCGCAACACCGGATCGTACGCGGCGAGGAGCCTTCCGGCCCCCGCGTTTCCGATCGCGGCTCTGACCGTGAAAGGCCCTATGTGCTCGTCCGAATGAACTTCAGTGGTTTCCGTTGTTGACGGCGCAGTAGCAGTTCCCACGCGCCGCTCTCGCTCCGCCGGACGAACCCGAATACGCGTCCCGCTGATCATGTCATACAGAGACGCGTAACCGTTCTCGCGTCGTGCGGTGAGAAACATCGCCGCCGTGATTCCCAGAGTGGACATCGACGAGAGTATGGAGAAGGCGGTTTCATGAGCCTGCGACCAGGCCCCATATCCCGCGGCCTGAGCAATCAGCGAATACAGGATCGGCAGGGCGCCCACCGCAGTGCCAATCGCGGTGCGTATCAGAATGCGCCACCATGCCGCACGACCGCCATTCGCAGACCGCACTCTCACGCCGACGAGCATCGCGCCCAACGTGGCCCCCCACAGACTCTCGAGCACGAACGCGTAAAGGCTGCCAACCGCCAGAGCCGACACAAACGCCATCGGACCTGTCGACCCGAGACGCGTTGTGAGAGCCATCACCATCAACACAGGAACAGACAGAATGGCGCTGTCTGCAAAACCTGCCAGGAAGCGCAGTCCCGGCTTTGCCGGCAGGTCCGCGGTCGGCAAGAACGGACGAAGAGCGGCGGCGAGATCCGCGTACGACTTCGGACGCTCGCCGGGAATCTTGGCGAGGCATTGCAGCACAACTGCAGCGAGGCCCGCCGGAATTCCGCGACGCAAGTCGCGCGGGGACCGAGGCGACTCGCTGGTCACGCGCGACACGAGTTCGCGAAGATCTCGTGCATCGAACGGTGGCTGTCCCGTCAGCAGGTAGTAGAGCGTCGCGCCCACCGCGTAGATGTCCGCGCGAATGTCGAGCGGCTCGCCGCGAAGCTGCTCGGGAGGCGCGAATTGCGGCGTGCCTTGAAATGCGCCCGCTTCCAGGTCGTGGTGTACGTCGCGCGCCAGGGTCGAGATGGACAGGCCGAAGTCGCCCACTTTCACAGCGCCATCGTCGTCGATGAAGCAATTCGACGGCTTAATGTCACGATGCAGCACGCCCGCCGCCTGCGCGGCATCCAGCCCGCCAATGATGTCCATAACCGCCGCAACGGCGTCTTCCGGCAGCATCGGACCGTTGGCGGCCACCCGCTCTTTCAGCGTCCCTCCCGGAACCAATTCCATCGAGATCACAGGCAAGCCCTCGATTTCTTCGCTTCCGAAGATGTACACCGTGTGTGGATGACTGATGGACGCTGCAAGCTGCCCTTCGCGGAGAAAGCGCGCGCGATCGTCGGCCTTTTCCAGGCGGCTTCGCAGCAGTTTCAGCGCGAGGCGGCGTCCGGTCTCAAGGCTCTCGGCTTCGTAGACTTCGCCCATGCCTCCGCGTCCCAGCAGACGGCCGATGTGGTATGGCCCCCAGGTCTGACCGGCAGTCAGACGAGGTTCACCCGGAGCGGACTTCCCTGAGGCGGACGCCATGGAAACCACGGTGGACGCGCCGATGGAACCAATGGAGCCGGAGATGGTTTCCATGCTGGCACCCACCAGGCAAGAGGCACAAAGGCCCTCCGGCGCGTCCGGTGGTACCGGTTTTCCGCATCGTGGGCATTGTCGGGATTGTTGCGAGTTCTTAGTCGCCATGCCAGGAATAGAAAGAACGGTCTGTGAACGTTACGCGACATTACGCGTCCAGGGCGCGCAGGAGGTATCGAATTTCGTCGTCTACCTCGGACGGGTCGGCGACCGTCTCGGCGATCTCCTCCCGCAGCCGCTTCTGAAACTTGCGGCGCAGCCGGTGGACGGCCACGCGGACCGCGCCCTCGGTGCTGGAGATGTCCTTCGCCACGGCTGCGTATCCTCCGGTAGGCGTGCCGCCGAGCAGGCAGGATTTGAGCGCTTCGAATTCGGCTGTCTTCGCCGCTCCTTCCCATTCCTTGCGCACCTGTGCAAGCGCCTTCTCGATAACGGTGAGCGCCCACCGTCGTTCGAAGAGTGTCTGCGGAGTTTCCTTGTCGGCGGGTTCAAACTGATACCGTCCTTCCGCAGCGTCAAACTCAAGGGAGAGTGGAAGCATTCCCCCACCCCGCTTCAGTGTCGTCCGGCGTGCGATGTCGTTCGCAACGTAGTGCTGCAGAGACGCAAGAAGAAAGGCCCGAAAGCGGCCGCGTTCTTTTCGAAGCGAATCGAAGTCGCGCCGTTCGATCAAAGAAGTGAAGAAACCCTGGGTGAGATCTCGCGCATCGTCGGGTGTCGCACCGCGACGCCGGACATACGCATACAGGGGATACCAGTAGGTCTCACACAGCTTCGCCAGTGCGGATCGCGCTGCGGAATCTTCGGATCCAGCCGCATTCACGATGCTCCAACGAGTGGTCTGGAATCTCAAATTGAAGGTCGTCTCGCTTTCGCTCGTTCAGAATAGAAAATCCACGTCACGGGCGCAACGTCGGAAGTCAGCGAATGATGGTCAGTTCCGCCTTTACCGTATTGCCTTGTCCAACGTGAATCAACTGGCCCCGATCCTCGTCCTTCGCAATGAGCGCGGCGTCTTGACAGGCGAAGGGACGCACGCTTTCCCACGCGAACAGGTTGTGGTCGCCGGGAGGCACACCGCGCATAACGAATCGCCCCGAGGCACCGGCGGGCGGACAGATAGAGCGCGAGGTTCATGGTAGTCCTCCGTGTTTGCAATTCGCGAATCGGCACCGGACTGCAGGTTCTGGAATCCGCCCTCAATGTGGAAAGACACTTTTCCATCGGAACGTTACAGATCCGATTCTTCTCTTGGGAGCCGGCAGACCGCATCGCTGATGGGCGGTGCATCGACTCCGCGAGGAAATCGAACAGCCTTCAGAGGTGAAGGATGCGCGGCAGCTTCTTGAATCGCGGATGGGAGCGGAGGCTGGCCCATATCGGTTCCACCTTCAGATAGACAATCTGGCCGGATCGTTCTTGCAGTGCGCGTTCGAGTTGTTCGATCGCGAGTTCGTCTTCCCCCAGTCCTCTCAGGACGAGCGCACGATGGAAGCCCGACTCCAGCCTGCGAAGGACGCGCGACGCATACGATTGCCAGGCGATATGGCCCCGAATACTCCAGAACGGAATGCTTCGTTTCCATTTCTTGATCAGTTAATAATTCTTCCTTTTAATTTTTCAATCTTTGCCAGGTTTTCGCGCCAGCTTTTGAGTTCCTCAGGTGTCAGCCTCACCCAGTCCGTTACTTCGCCAACGATCTTTAATGGCGCACTGCTCCGGTAGGAGCGGGTGGGATTACCGGGAAATTTCTTGTTTGTGACATTCGGATCATTTTCAAAGCTTCCGGTCGGTTCGACAATATAAACACACGCTTGTCCATCGCCCGGGGCCAGTTCTGCAGCAAGTCCCGCTCCGTTGGTCAAAGCCGTGAAGTAGATGTGATTCATGACTACAGTCGGATCGTAATTGGAATTGAAGCCCGCGGCCAGGAGATCGCCGGTCTTAAGCTCTGCCTTAGTCCCGTGATAAAAAGGGCCTTTGTCGGTCGGGTTGCTTCTGGCGGAGATGGCCAGCTGCGCATATTTCTTCGCACTGTCAACTTCGCCTAACTTCTCATAGCATCTGGCGATGTTGGAGTAAACCGAAGGCAATGCACTGTTGGCTGAGTGGTTATCTGTTTTCAAGGCGAACTGCAGCGCTGTTTCAAACCATTTCAATTTGGCGGAGACATCTGTTTGCTGTTGGGCTAGGTAGTAAGCAGTGAGATATTTCTCAAAGTCGTTGGTTGCTTCATTCCAAGCCTGAAGAAAAAGTTTGCCAGCTTCTTCATGGTCACCTTTCGCTTCTATGTTCATGCCCTGAAGGCACAGCTTAACGATGTGGTCATTGGGATTGAATTCCATTCTTAAGTAGCTGCCGTCGACTGATCCGAGGACATGATCGCTGGTTTACGAGCGAGCAGGAGTTGTCTGTGTTCTGGTTTGTCCAACAGAGCGGTGAGTGAGCACAAGGTCAGCACTTTCTCTGGCCGCACTCACTTCGTTGACATCGGAAATCCAACCGGGTTCCCAATAGCGCGCATTCTGGTGAGTGCTGGAAATGCCATACCCACCCAGCACGTTTGAGGTTTTGGACGGGGACCTATAACTGAGATCAGTAGCGACCAAAACGCGCGGCTTATCGCCCTATCGACGTCCCTGTTTCACGAAAGCGATCGTGATAGTAAGACAGCCCCCGGCCTGTGCCGAGGGCTCTTGCTTATACAGCAGGTTCAGCTTACCTGCTGACTTGGATGCTGCCTCCAACGCCGCGCCCGCCGCGGCCGGTAACGCCGGCGGAGAAAAGCTTGACCCAAAGCGAGCCATCGCCTTTGTAATACGAGGTGGCGGTGGCGTTGCGCAATGCATCCAGGCTGTTTTGCGGCGTACCGGCATTTGCCGTGGCGAATCCCGGCAGCTCGAAAATCACCCATGAGCCGCTGTCCAATTCGCTCACACTAATGTTCACAGGCGACTGTTCGGTTTCCGCCTTGATCTCGGTACCGGCGCGTACCGTGGTATTCCCACTGACGTTGTACTTCCTACCGTTGCGGCTGAGAACGATCGGTGGAGCACCAGCCCCTCTACCGCCAGCACCTCCGCCTCTCGGGGCAGCCGCAGCGGGACCTGCAGCAGGACCTCCAGCAGCGGGAGCAGGAGCAGCGCCTCTCTGGGCAGCCGCGCCGGGACCTGCAGCAGCACCGGGAGCGGGTGCTGCGCCTCTAGGGGCACCACCGCCCCCGCCACGCGCGCCGCCACCGGCGTTAATCCCCATGCGCCCGAAATCACCCTTACACACCGCGGCGTTCCAGGTCGGCTTGAGTTCACAGGCTTTGTCATCGTTCGCGATCCCGTTGTCGATAACAATATAGGAATCGGCGACGCCGCCGACCGACCCGTCTTTGTCGTGGAACACCGCGCCATTCCAGCCTGAGAAACTATTGAATTCACCGGAGAAGGACCATCGCCGCTCCTGCGGTGGGAAATACACCGGCTTGGCATTTTCGAATGTCAGCTTCTCGACGGAGTTGTTGGAGCTGACTGGAAAGCTGGTGTACAGCAAGTACGAGAGCGCTCCGGACTTGCGAGTGGCATTGTCCTGAAAATTGACGAACTTGGTGTTCTCAACATGGTGGAGGAAATCGTAATACTCGTAGCCACGGATCGGGTAATCCGCGTCAGCGCGAGGCAAGGTTCGACCATAAGCTTTCTCCGCGTCCGTTGTGGGGGTGCCTTTATTGTCGCTTTCGCCTACGAACAGGGAGTTAATGACTTTCGAAGTATAGTCGCCGTGGAACGGGGCCACGCCGGGGTACGCATGCGTGTAGCCGATAGCGCTGTCGGCAATCTTCAGGCCGTCGAAGATGTGATGCTCGCCGCGCGCCCAGATCGCAGCGCCCCTGCTCTTGTAGATGGTAATGTCTTTGAGCACCGAGTCCAGCCTTGCGCTGTTGGTGTCGCTGGGATCCGCTAAGGCCATATGCGTGTTCCCGCCAAGGTTGAATCTGCCCTGCGCATTGGTTCCGCGATCGAACATCAGCCCTTCGATGTTGGAGTGGGCGACGTTGCCGGAAAACTCCCGAATTTGCATTCGACGGGGCCAGGTCTTCGCAGCGATCTCCGTGCCTTCAAACTTACCGGTCGGGTGTTCTGACAAAGCTATCCAGAAGCCTGTTGCCTCAGAACCTGCGGACACATTCCCACGGTAAGTATTGTCGGGGTTCGTGATCCAGAAGGTGGACGCCGTGTTGTCGGAAGGAATCAATTGGTCGGTGGCATTTTGACCTTGACCGCCCCCTCCGTAGACTCCGACTACTGCATTTGTCGAATTACAGGCCCGGTTGGTATGGCACTTGGTCAGTATCCCCAGGTTGTTCAGATACTGGTTGCCGTGTTCCACGCCATCTTCGAGGAAGTAGCAGTGACCGACGTTGTTGTACGCCACGTTGTTCTCAACGCGCACATGATTTGTACCGTGTACCGTCACACAGCGGCTGTAGGTGTCGTGAATCGCAGAGTTCTCAATGTATTGCCCCGGCGCGTCGTCAACCAGATGCCAATGGATCGGATACCTCGCAAGGTTCTCGTGCTGACCCATTCGGAAGAATTCGACACCAGAGACCTTCATGGTCGACCCGGCCATCGCCATCACATGCCCGCCACTGAATGACTTTTCCGCGTCGGCTGAAGCCTGGATTTTTATATTGCGTGAAATCATACCGACTTCACCACGCTCATCCACGCCGAAGGTGACCTGGCCGTAGTGCATGTATTGAAGTTTCTGATCCAGCGTAATCACTTTTCCGGAGATGCTGGAGATGGTTCGTCTCTCTGCCTGATGGGGATCGAAATCCGTTGACGCGATAACAATCTCGTCACCTTTTTTCCAGTCACCGACATTCAAGACTTCGATTGTGTTGCTACCCGCGGCGGCTGTTTTTGCCAGCTTGGTCCAGGAGTCCTTCCGATTACCGTGCAGGCTCAGGGTTCCGCCCATGAGCATGATCCCACGGTCACCCATTGTCATTAGGTCTTCACCCGGGACGTTATTGGTCAGGGTAATGGTCGCATTGCGCGTGTGGGGGTTGGTTGCACTACCAATCTCCAACTCCCCGTGCAACATGATCCACTCGGTGGTCAGTTCAAGATCACGATTATTTGCGAAGCTCAGTTTGCCGTCGATCGTTAAACTGCGCAGCTCCGGCGGACTGACATCGAGGATCACATTCATGTCCTTGCTAATGGTGACCTGGTCACCTTTGACGGGTACCTTCCCGCCCGGCCAGGTGGCCGGACTGGACCAGCGCGACGCGTTCGCCGGACGACTTTGCTGGGCCTCAACAGAGGCACATCCGCTGAGGAGGAACAAGGCAGGAAAGAGCAATAAAAGGAACGAGCGATAGTGTCTTCGCATGGCGTTAAACCCCCGTGATCGAGCAACAGACTCCCGTGTTTGCGGAAACAACGAATCGAGTGATTTGGCTGGCCTAGCTTATATCAACGGATAGGAGTTTCAAGAGGCCTTTCCGCGTTATCGGGCCAGTAGCCGGCGCGCAGTCCGAAAACTCAAACGTGTTGAAAACGTGGGGCGAAGCAGGTGCCGACCATCGTCCTCGGAGAACTCTACTCGGGCGCCTACCACCTCGGCGATCCAACGGACCTTCTTCAGCGAATCGAAGATCTGCTGGAAAACGTGAACGTACTCGACTTCGATCACGTTTGCTCCAAGAAGTTCGGCCAGCGGTAGATCTGATGATCAGATCCGTCGCGCTCGTCCACGACCTCACGCTTCTAACGCATAACACGGCGGACTTCCAACATATGGCTATCCTCCGTATGAGAACGAAAGCCCTCGGCTTCAAGCCGGGGGCTTTCGCTCTCAAGAAACAGGTACAGCTTACCGGCTGACCTGAAGGCTGGCTCCGCCACCCCGGCCGCCACCGGCGACTGAGACAACCTTGACCCAGAGCGAACCATTGCCCTTGTAGTACGACGTGGCGCTGGCCTGGCGCAGCGCATCCAGGCTATCCGTCGCCGTACCCGAGGCTGCAGTGGTGAATCCCGGCAGCTCGAAGATTACCCACGAGCCGGGATCCAGTTCTGTCAGGGTGAGGGACACCGACGGCCTTTCGGTGGCCACCTTGATCTCGGTACCGGCCCGTACGGTGGTGGCGGTCAGGTCGTAATCCTTGCCATTGCGGCTGAGGATGACTGGCGGCTGAGCAGCAGCTCCACCACGACCGCCAGGAGCGGCGCCAGGTCCGCCACGAGCTCCTGCAGCCGCGCCTGGACCGCCAGCAGGAGCCTGTGCGCCAAGTCCCCCGCGAGTTCCTGCAGCAGCGCCGGGAGCGGCAGGTGCTGCGCCAGGTCCACCACGAGCTCCAGCAGGAGCACCAAGAGCACCGCCACGAGCGCCGCCGGGCGCAGCGCCAGGTCCGCCGCGACCGCCGCCGCCGGGGCCGCCAATACTCAGACGCCCGACATCGCCCTTGCAGATGGTGGCGTTCCAGCCGGGCTTGCGCTCACAGGCCTGTGCGTCGACTGAGATGCTGTCGATAACGCCGTCGTCGATAAGAACGTAGGAATTCGGACCACCGCCGAGCGAACCGTCCTTGTCGCGGATCACCGCGGTCTTCCAGGCCACGCTGCTTCCATTATCGCTGGCCCACTTGGCGTTGCCCGACATCGGCGGGAAATACACTGGCTTGGCGTTGACGAACTTCACGCGCTCGACGGTGTTGTTTGTGGTGACCGCGAAGCTGGTGAACATGAGGTAAGAGAGCGCTCCCGTCTTGCGGGTGGCGTTGTCCTCGTAGTTCCGGAAGGTGACATTCTCTACGTCATGACGCAGATCGTAGTACTCGTAGCCGCGGATCGGGAAATCCGGCAGTTCGGGCTTTGGCAAGCTGCGGCCATAAGCCTTTTCCGCGTCAGTCGTGGGGTTGCCGATGTTCTCGGTTTCACCAACGAACAGCGAGTCGATGACCCTTGACGTAAAGGGGTCACCACCGCCCAGGCCAGACGCATGCGTATAGCCCATGGCGTTGTCGGCCAGCTTCAGATTCCTGAATATGTGTAGCTCACCGCGGCCCCAGATGGCGCCATTGCGGTTCTTGTAGGAGGTGAGATCCTCGAAGACCGTTTCCAGCGGCTTGCTGTTCGCGTCGGCGGGATTTTCACGGGCGGTATGTGAGCCACCGGTCACACCGAAAGTGTTGTTGGGGTTAATGTTTCGGTCGAACATGAACGAGTCGTAGTTGGAGTGGGCGACGTTCCCCTTGAACTCGCGGAATGGCGTTCGACGCGGCCAGGTCTTTGCACTGATCTCCGTGCCTTCGAATTTACCGTTCGGGTGCTCCGGCAAGGACATCCAGAAGCCGTTCGCGTCAGAACCCGCGGCCACGTTGTCCCGGTAGACGTTGTCCGGATTGGTAATCCAGAAACTGGACACCGTGTTGTCCGAGGGCAGCAGGACATCCTTGGATTGCTGGCCATTCGTTCCCGTTCTGGGCTCGCCGCTCGCGGCGAGGTTGGTCGGGACACAGGGCTTGGACGTATGACACTTGGTCTGGATCGCCAGGTTGCGGACAAACTGGTTGCCGCTCTCGATGCCGTCTTCAAGGAAGAAGCAATGACCGACTGTGTTGTAGGTCACATTGTTCTCAACCTGCAGATTGTTCGTGCCATGCACGGTCACACAGCGGTTGTAGGTGTCGTGGATCGCGGCGTTCCTGATGTACTGCCCTTTTGCATCGCCGATCAGATGCCAGTGGATCGGATACCGGGCAAGAGTCAGGTTCTGGCCCATTCGATTGAAC